>NZ_JACD01000051.1:0-85420 GCF_000517825.1 Prevotella sp. ICM33 | reverse complement strand
TATTTTTGCTTCCATAATAGTTTTGTTGTCTTGTCTTTAAAATCAGTTCTTTAGCAATTACTAATTAACAAAGAAAATTCGACAAACTGTTATTTTTCTATCTATTTATTAGGGTAGGAAACTTTAGTATATCATTAATGTCCCGATTTTAACGGGACACTAATGACTCGAGAACAAAGATGTCAAACGTGCCATAAAAAAGGATAAAAATATCTTTGAGAATGATAGTATTTAATAAAAAAATGATGATCTTTCTGAAAAGACAGCCTATTTCAAATAGGCTGTCCAAAGGACTTGCGAATCTTTTAAAAGAAGGAATCACTGTTAATGGACAATGTATTTTCTTTAAACGTTTTTATGTCAATAATCCACATATAACATTAGATTTGTTTGATGATATGACGGCGTATGAATGTTTTCTCAATAATGTCCACATTGAGGATTTTTGTCGTAAGGATATTGTATCAAATGCTTTTATTTTTGCAGATAGACTGGAGAATATACTAAAAGAAATAAAATGTGGATATGAAATTATATTAACCATAGACAGAGAGTCATGTGTACTTACATTCCATTCGTTGCATGAACCTGAAGCAGATTGGATGGATCTCAGTAAAATCGATGATTATAAATGTGGAATAGCTCTTTTTAGGTCTCAAGAGTAATGCTCCAAATCCGAGGACACCAAAATAAAAGATTAGTTACTTTATTGGTAGTAGGGTGAACTTTTTATAATAGTGTTGTGTGTCAAATAAGTGGTTTTGTGGATACCTGGATTTATTTTTGAATGTTGCAGCATGAAATCTATGAAGAGGAATACAAACAAATACGGACACACATAAGCGTGTGTCCGTAAATGATTTTAAGGTGTTAGACGTGAAGTCTGTCAACCCTATTAGTAAGTTAAAGCGTTTTTACAATAATGTCTGTTATGCGTTCTTGGTTTCAGTAACCGTTTCTTTACATAACTTCTCATTTGTTGTATTAACTGTATATTTATCTTCTCCTGCATAGAAACGGCGGTGTGCTTCCTCCTGGCGAGGTACAGAGAAGTTGCTAACACGTTTCATGTAACCAATGATGCGAGTGAGATAATCAACATTCTTAGAATGACAATGTGGACATTCGTGCATATAACGTTTGTCGATATGACCGCAGTCGTTGCAGACGGTATTTGGAATGTTGAATGTGAAGTAGTTGCAACCTTCCTGTGCAGCGACACGCAACAACTGGCGATACTGTGGTTCGGAGAGGTGCTCTTCGAGGTTCATGTGAAGTGCAGAACCACCAGTTAGATGTTCTATATAAGGTGCTCCGTGCAGTTTGAACTTGTCAAGAATAGTCAACGAGTTGTCCTCAACGCGATAGAAATAGCTGTTATAGCAATTGCGTGGAACAAAATACCCATCTTCGGAGTCCCATTTAGCATGCTTTACACCTACATTCTCAGCAGGAATCATCTCACAGTTGAACATAGCTTCCTTTGTACGGAAGGCCTTATTCTGTGTTTCTATCAATCCAAGTACAGTCTGTACGAACTTCTTATACTCCTCATTTGGTGTGATGTCAAGTCCCATGAATTCTGCTGCTTCTACAAGACCATTGATACCAATAGTGAGATACTGGCGATCAATGTTGATGTATCCAGCATCAAAGAGTGGAAGCATGTGATTACGCAGCAACTCCTTGAGGTTTTCATTGTATGCTAATTGTACCTTATGACACAACTCGATAATATGCGTCAGATACTCCTTGTAATCAAGGTTGTTGTTGACTGCAAACTGAATACAGCGATTGAGGTTGATTGTCAATACACTCTTTGATCCAGTTGAGACACCACCAGCACCGAGTGTATAAGAGAAGCCGTTATCTTGAATCTCATTACGTAGACGGCAGCATGAACTGAGTGAGTCAGCATTATCGCTCATGTATGTGAAGAAACTATGTCCCTCAGAATACATCTTAGCGGCAAAGTCACCCCATTCCTTATCCTTGCAGTCACCATTCTCTGCTAACAAAGCCATTGTTTCTACAGGGAAGGTGAGAACAGTCTTTAGACGCTCTTGGTTAAACCAAGTCATAAAACGTTTCTGTAACCACGAAAGACTCTCCCAATCTGGCTGTGAACCATCAGGGAAATAGAAGTTTCCGAAGAGTGACTCGAAGTATGGGCGGTCATAATAAGAAATGTTCCAGAATACTGCTTGATAGTTGCGAGCACCTGTAGGCTGGTTCAGTGAATAAACTATCTGTTCAAAGTAATCAGTAATCACCTTGTCAATGGTTCGCTTTCTTAGGCTAAGATCAACAACTTCATCAGCACGCTCCCAGTAGTCTTTACCATATTCCTTTTGGATAAAGTAGTTCATGTACATCAAAAATTCTGGCGTAGCGCAGGCACCAGCGAGCATAGATGACACCATGAATACCATATTAATAAAGCCACCACAAAAACTTTTCAGATTTGTTGGCGCTGTCGAATTGCCACCAATTGAATTTGTACCCCCAATAAGCCAAGGGTACATAGTGATGGATGCACAATAGTTGGCAAGGTTTGTCTCGTCATTCTTATATATAAAATGGTGGTTTAGAAGGTCAATGTACTCATCAGCCAAGTCCTTACCATACATCTTCTTAATACGATCAACAAGTAGTCTGCGGTTGAGACGAATGAATCCTTGCTTAGGGAGTTCACCAATAAGTGTTGCGATGTTCTTATGTTCAACATTTGCATTGGCATCAAATTTTGAACCTGTAGCTGCATTTGATGCAACACAATAGTCAGAAAGAAACTTCATCTTTTCAAGAGTTTCACGGTCTTCTGTGTGTTGTTGACGATAGACGATGAAACTTTTTGCTACCTGATAATAGCCTTCTTTCATAAGTGCCAACTCAACCTGATTCTGGATGTCTTCTACCTTGATGTCGTTTTGAATATTCAAGTTAGCGATGATTTTTGATAAAGTACCCAAATCAGTAGGTTCATTGACGCTTTCGAATGCCTTGAGAATAGCATTCATAATTTTGTCGAGGGAGAACCGATCCTTTGACCCATCACGTTTTGTGATTGTAAAGTTCTTCATTTCCATTGCTTATTTTATTTTTTTAGGTGTTTATAACTCTGTTGTTACTGTCTATCAGAAGGTGTAATTTTAATACACTATATTTGTGTGAAAGTTGTCTGTTTTGGATAACTTTTTTATTTTTTCTTCTTCAAAAGTTTTCCATTTTGATAAACTTTCTGTTGCAAATTTATATAAAACTATTCATTCAGCAAAAATTATTTGGGCTAAAAAATATTGGATAAATTACTAATTTCCTGTACTTTTTTGCTTGGACTCTTGGTGGCAAAAGGGATTGATGTTTATTTCATTTCGAAGAAATATTTTTTGAAGGATGTATTCTAAAGTCTAAGAAAATAATTATTTGAATTTTATGGAGAACCTATTTAAGTTAAGTCTATAATGATCTTTTTAGAATGACACTTACATCATTAAGGTAGTTAGTTAAATATAGAGATTATTTCGTGGCTGTTATTTGTGTTACACATATAAATAATGTAATTTTGCAGGTGGAAACAATAAAGTTATGAAAGATATATCATTAATAGCCTTTGATGCAGATGATACTCTGTGGGAGTGTCAAACTTATTTTGAGGCGGTAGAGAAAGAGTATTGTAAGCTATTAAAGTCATACGCCTCAGCCGATGAAATTTCTAAAGCTCTTTTTGCTGTTGAAACAGCAAATATGCCACTTTTAGGTTATGGGAGTAAGGCTTTCTTATTATCTCTATTGGAGAATGCAATAGAGGTAAGTGGGGGAAGGTTAAAAGCAGATGAGGTTGAGAAGATTATAAAATTAGGTAAAGAACTTCTCCAATTACCAGGCAAGCCAATGGATGGAGTTGAAGAAACTTTGAAGGTTTTACATGAGAGAGGAGAATACCATTTAGTTGTCTTTACAAAAGGTGAACTGCTTGATCAAGAAAATAAGTTTCATAGTTCAGGCTTAAAGTCATTTTTTGATGATATTATAGTTGTATCAGATAAGACAGAGGCATCTTATTACCAATTGTGTGAGAGGTTTTCTATTAATGTTGAGCAGTTATTGATGGTGGGTAATTCTTTTCGTTCGGATATAGAACCTGTATTAAAACTTGGTGGTTGGGCAGCTCATATACCTTTTCATACTATATGGCAGCATGAAGTTGTAGAGGAGTATGAACACCCTCATTTGTTAAAGTTGGAGTATTTCGCACAGTTGAAGCAAGTTTTGTAAACTTGTTTTGCTTTTACTTGCTGAAACTTTTGTAATTATTTCATTATATATCGAATATTTTGTGTAAGTTTGCAAATCAATTATTATAAGGAGATAAAATACTTTTTAAACAAATAGTAAGTTAGATGTTAGCACCACAAATAGAATATTCAGACCGAGAAGAGCGAATTGAGTTTATTCAAGAACGTTTCCATTGTAAGGCACCTTCGTGTGGCGGTTGTGGCTCATGTAATCTTCCTGATGGTGTACCAGCAGCAGAATATTTTGCAGATTACATTGATGGTAAGGTCGAATTTGTCAAACTCGCTGCGAAGATTTGGGAGTAGGGGGGCTTTCTCCTGCTTGACAATGTAATTCCAAGATAAAATATAGTCCTGATAATTTAGGGTTTCTGTGGGACGTCTTATTATTTTTTTAGATCTTCTAATTAGGTTATCAGAAACTTTTCTGATGCCATATAATGCAAAAAAAGGTATGCCTCACGACATACCTTCTTCTGTGTTCTTAGTCATTCTATTAATTTGAGCCTCTTGTCGGATTCGAACCAACGACCCCGAGATTACAAATCACGTGCTCTGGCCAACTGAGCTAAAGAGGCGGGGTGGACAAGCGATTCCTATCGCACCGCTACAACCTTCTGCCCTTGCTACGTTCCCGTCCTGGGGGATTCAAAGGGAGCTGGTCGTAAGAGACTTGCCCGTCTTCTACTTTACCATTGCTGTTAAAGCGGGTGCAAAGATACATAAATTATTTATTTCTGACAAAGAGAAATCAAAACTTTTTCTGTTTTTAACAAAAAAACACAAATTCCTTTGTTTATAAGGGTTTCACGCTGCTTGTCATTATTGACGGTCATTATTGTACTGCAAATATACTGCTTTTTTGTGATACTACTATAATTCTAAGGAAAATATTACATATATGAAACAACCTCCTAGAGCTTAAAATAATGGCTCTAGGAGGCTTTTTAGGTTTTGAAAAAATACATCTCGTGGAAAAGTCGGGGGGCGGTGGTTTCAGCGCATCATCGGTTAAAATTTTACCCCATACCCCTATTTGGTTCTTATTTCTAATTTTCCAATTACAGATAAGTCTGTACACTCTCCTATAAAAGATTCATCTTCTATAGATATATGCTTTGGCTTTCCCTTTAAGTTATTATTATTAATATATCTACTTATCTCTTCGGATAAAATGGTTTCTACTCTTAAATTATTTGGCTCAGTTTCTCCATCTAACTTTATTTCAATAGCAGCATTAAAAGTATAACTTTCCTCACCAATATAAAATGTTATTTTACTCATTGTGTTAATATTTTAATTTACTCTGTATCCTATCCTTCCTACTTACAGAGTATTATTAATAAGGATAATAAGTCCGTATAATCTTTGTTTACTTATTGATAATAGATATTACTTCCTCTTTGGTTTTAGCTTTACTAATCTCCTTTATTTGTTCGTCTGTTAGATTTCTTAGCTTATCATTGCCTAACTCTAAAGCAGCTTGAATAAGGTAACGTTTCTTAATTACTGTATCTTTGAATTGCTTACTAACTATATCTAAAAATTCTTTAGCTCTATCTAAATCTAATCCATTTGGGTTAAGTGCTTTATCTTCATAGGCTCTTTTTAAGTCTGCACTCTTTAGTTTATCAGCTTTACCATACATTATAAGGCTTATAGTACTAGCCTTAAATCCTCTCTTTACTAATTCTCCAGCTAGTTTAGTAGCTTCGTCTGTACTATCCATTGATGCACCAACTAAGTAATCATTTGTTTGCCAAGTCTTAGCAGCATAGTTAGCAGCACCTAAGATATTATTAATAGAATCATCTACAGTACATTCCATAAATAGTAACTTATCATCCTCTACAGTAGGAGTATCTGTATCTCTTAGTAACTCTTTTCCACTATCAGATACTTTAATAGTCTTTCTACGTGCTATAAATCTATGCTGTCCGTCAACAATAACTATATAATTTTCTGGATTATTTATATTCTCTCCAGTGATAGCATCTACCATTTTTAAGCCTTCATTCTGGGCTTTCTCTCCAGATACATAAATAATAGGAGAAATGTTAGTGTGAAACTGTTGATAAGTCTTACAAATGCTTTTTAGGTTAGCTTTGTTTAGGTTTCTATTGTTTGCTACAAAAGCTACTTCTTTACCATTGTTCTTTAACTCTGAATATGTAATTATATTCTTCATATTAATAATCCTCCTAAGCCAGATTTATTATAACTCCTCTGATGTGGCTTTGGTGGTCGTATTAAGCACCAGATTTGTTTATTTCGGCTGCAAAGATATAACAGTTATTTATGATAGAAAAGAATATTAAGTAATAGACTAAGGGGTAAAAAATGACAAAAAAATAACACCCTAAAAATAGAGTGTTATAATGTAGTTACCAATAAATACTATTAAGCGTTGGTATTTTAATATTCTTATATCTACTTAGAAGATTCTTTAAATGGTTTAGTTTATCACCATTATCTTTATATTCCGTTATAAATTTAATATCATCAGAGATACTAAGTACATATATCATTTTAGATATTAAGAAGGATTTATCTTTAGATGCTTTAGCTCCTTTTTTAGCTACTAAGGGTTTTAGAAACATACTAAGATACTTATTAAATAGATATATCTGATATATTAATGGTAGGCTGGTAGTTGCATTTATATCTAATGTTGATTCATCTAAAATCTTGTTATACTTCTCCATAAAAATAGTTATAGCTGCATTTATATATATTAAAGTTGTCTTATCGGTAATAACAACCTTTTTGCCACCTTCTACTTTAAAGGAAAGTTCCCCACCTTTTTCAGCTGATAATATACGGTCATATTTTATCTTTATATTCATTTTATTTAATTCATATAACAAATTAGATAGTTCTTCCCTATGTGTTGGATTAGTCTTTATTGCATTTGTTGTTTGTCCTTTTACATAGTCTTTAAGGAATAAACAGAGATACCAGAATTTGTTAGAATCTAAGCCAAAAGCATCTAAAGTATATTGTATTTCTAGTTTATCATCTAAGTATTTATCAAAGCCAATAGGCTTTATTATTCCTTTTACATATCTATCACCAAATAAATCTGGCATATTAGAATCATAAAAGCCTTCTCCAGCATAAGCTGGAAACTCTTTATTAGCAAAGTCCACTACATACTCCAGTAATGGCTCATCATAATAATCTTCTCTACTTTGAATATCCATAGGGACAAAGATACTAAAAAAGGCTGATACACAAAGTACCAGCCTAATTTTTATTCTATAGTTATAGTAATATCTTTCTATCCTTCTAATTTCTTTAATAATCTCTCTAATGTTTCTTTACTGTCAAATACTCCACCTTTAAAAGTATTCTTTCCTACTAATATACAACCTTCTGTATCTTTAGGAAAGTTACCCTAATGGATTCTTATACCGTCAAATCCTTTAACCCCTACTATTAATGGTAATATTCTTTTAAATCTAGGGCTATAAGTAAGGTCTACTTTATAAGTTCCAGTAGGTATAGCAGTCTTACTAAATATCTTTTTAGCTTTAATATATAGTAAACTCTAACTATCACTTAATCCTCTATCAGTATCTTCTAATGTATTGCAGAAAAACTATCCATCTATATATAGATTACCTATAGTGTAATCATTCATTTTTGACGTTCTCTTTACTACTATTCTCATTTGATATTTTATGTAAAGCATCAGTAAGTACATCTATAATCTTATTATCAGCTTTTGTTTCAAACTCTCCTATCTTACTTTTAAAGTAAATACTCACTCCAAAGATACCACCAGCAGTAATAAAAGCCTAAGCTATGTATATTAATACTCCAGTGGCTATATTAAAAGCATTAAGGAAAAAGGATAGAAAAGCAATAGCTATACCACTAATCACTAGTAATATAGCCATACTATACTATATTTTATCCTTAATGCCTAAAGTCTACCATTTATCCATTAATTATATAGAAATTTTACCTAAGTTTATATATTTCCAGACTAAGCACTCCTAAGTACTTTTCTTCTCTATACCAATTTCACACTTTAATACTAAGAATTGTCCAGATTTTATATCTATGTATGATGTATAAGAGAGTGGCATACCAGCAATATCCCCATAAATACTAATGGTATTTGCTGGATATTTTGGATTAATCTTATTGTATATATAAAAAAAGTTCCCAGCAAATCCTCTACAAATCTCATTCCATTCAGATTTTTTTAAGCCTAAACTCATACCACCCATAAAAGCATCACCATCTACTGTACTAATAAACATCTAAGGTAATGATAAATTTTGCTAAGGTAGGTATGTTCTAGTTCCTCCTACTGGCTCTTCATTATTACCTATCTGGATTCTAGGCATTACTTTATCTAATCTAAGTCCGCTATAACTACCTTTCTATATATAATACTCAAAGTTTTCTTTAGTGATTATTGTTTTTCCATAAGATACACACCCCTAAAATCTAGCACTTCCACTACCTATTAAATTACCTTTAGAATCAATTTCAAAGGTAGGCTATCCAGATTCATTAATGACTTTAAAGTTATTAGATGTAGCTACTATCTATCCATCTTTAAGATTAATACCAGTTGTTTTTAATTTGTCTGCAACATTATTTGTTACTTCTAATTTGATATTATTAGCCGTCTATGAAATCTCTGTTTTTGTGGTATATGTTGATGGTATTTTATCAACTGTAGTTTTAATACTAGTAACAGTAGAATTTATGCTATCTGCTTTCTAATTTAATGTAGAATAATTATTAGTTATCTACTTTACATTATTTGCTATCTTAGTTTCATTAGCTGTTATTCTACTTTTGATACTGGCTACTTCTGTATCTGTAGCCTATTTAATTTCAAATGTAGCAGATGGAATTAATGTTACTGGTATTGTATATCTTTCTATAATTCCACCATTTTCACCAAATGTTATTTCAATGTGTGTAATTGGGTCATTGTCCTACCCTTCATAGGAGGCATCATTATCTATATAGCGAAAAGTTCCATCAGAATTAATAGTAACATCAAAATCTATATCAGAATGTTTTATCATTCCCTATATAGCATATTTTGTAGGGTTGGTTACTGCTTTTATAGTATTTCCAGTAACCTATATAATCCTTCCACTAATATTAATATGTAGATGCTCATTACTATCTACATACGCTTCCTATGTGTAAAACTATAGCTTAACAAATTCAGCATCTTTACCAGCAGCTCCAGTATCTCCCTTTTCTAATATAGATATGGTTATTTGTCCTCTTGCTATATTAATCATATTACTAATTTTAAATGGAGTAGGTTTTTATACCTACTCCAAATTATTATTTACTCAAAGTTACTATATATGTAGCTTTTACCGCTACTTCTGCTTTAGTTACTGTAAGAGTTCTACCAGTCTTTGTACCGCTTGTACCCCAGCTATTATCTAAAGCACCATCTTTATTATATTTCTACCAAGTGCAAGTTAATCCAGTGAAAAAACTATCTGGTAAAAGATTTCCATTTTGCCATACATTAACCTTTAATGTAGTAGATGTATTACCACTAGTAAGAGTAGTTCCAGCTGGTGCTTCTATATCTACTGAATATGGGTCACTCATATCAGCAAATGATATAATATCTGCTACTGATGTATTTCTAGTACCACTAGAAGGGTCTGTATCAGTAATAATACATTTATAACTAGCAAAGTTTAAAACAGCAGCAGCTGGTATAGTAATCTCATTTGTATTAAAGTTAGTAATACCATTAGCATTAGCTGTAGTAATATCTTTCCAAGTACCATCCAGTACCTACCATTTATAAGATACATTAGTATTATCAATAGCTGAACCTCTCCACAAATCGCAATGAGCTTTTAAAGATGCTACATTACCATTTTTAAATACAGTGCCATTAGGAGCATAAGCAATAGCTCTAATTGACTATCCAGTATTAGTAACCTTAGTAACAGTATAAGCAGCCTTAGCTGTAGTTTCAGCTCCAGTATCGGGGTCTACATAGATTACTGTACACTCTATAGAAAGTGCATTAAGATTACTAAGATTGTTCTTAATTGTAAGATTGTAAGGTGATGTAGTAGCTGCTGTTGCTCCAAAGTTATTAAGAGTAGGAGAGCCATTTATTTTCCATTCTGGAGTACCTTTTAACCTAGCTACCTAGTTAGTTGCAGTACCAGATACATAAACTTCTGGAGATATTACTAAGTTAGTTGCTGGATAATTAGGTACATAGGAACTATTTTCCTAGTTAAAAATCTGTGTTGCTGGCTGATTAGATGATAAGAAAAGATTAATAGATTTACCATCATTTAAATCAACGATTGTTATTTGTCCTCTTGCAATATTTGCCATAATTATAAATAAGTTTTAATGTTATCAATATCAATTATACAGTTAAAAGTACATCTTCTAATTACATCATTATCTGTTAAATGTATGGTTTTTCCTATACCTTCTTTTGTTTTATTCCAAGCTGTATCTGCATCCTTATTTGTGCTAACTCTAATCCAGCTAAATAATGAAGGCGGTATTTTGTCGGTTATATTTTCCGTACCATACCATACTTCCGCATATAAATCTACTTCTCTATCATTTATAAGAGTTAAATTACCGTCTACAGAGTACACTCTTACATCTATATTATTTTCTCCCTAATAAGCGTTATGCTTTACATAGTCCTCTATTCTTTCTCCAGTAGATACTTTAAAATTACCAGTAAATTCATTTAATCCAGAACTAAGTACGGTTAATCTATGTGTATCTAATCTATAGTCATTAATTCCTTTATATTGTACAATAGAAGGAGCTACTAAAGCAGTATCTAAGAATTTACTATTATAAGCAGAAAGTATAATAGCGTTCTATCTGGTTACATCAGTTCTATTACCAAGCTATACTATCTTATCTCCTTTAGCTGGATTAGCTGTAGAAACTGTATCTTTATCAGTAGCAGAAAGTATAACATAGTTATATAAAACATTCTCTATAGTTTCAGTTCCTACTTCTGTACATAATCTCCAGTAATAGGTATTAGCAACATTATCAGTTGTACCAACATTAAATGTTTGGCATACTATCTAATCATTCTAAGCAAACTGATTATATATCTTTTTATCTCCATCTGTAGCTCTCCAATAACATTTAAAGTTACCATTTACTGTAGTTACTTTATCTATAGTAGCATTAGCTGGAGTAAGAATTATCTAACCGCCTACAGATTTAATTTCATCTATTATAAGACTAAAAAAGTGTGCTGCTTTAGTAACAGTAAGAGTTTCTACTGATATGTTGCCAGCCAGCAAATCATTTAATGTAGCCTTTGTTCCAGTCAATTCTTTAAACTTACCAACTAAATAGTTTAATGTATCTCCAGAAACATCATTAATAGTAGCTTTCTTAATAGTCCCAGTATCAGTAGTAATATCATTTCCAGTTAGTTTATTACCGCTAATAGTACCTTCTGCATTAATGTTACCGCCTACTTTGTCTTGTTCGTCTGTAGTAGCTTTTACATTAATATCACCTCCTACAGTGGTAATACTGGTAATATTACTCATATCACCGCCTACATCCTATTTACCATTAAACGGCTAACCGTATATAGTATGTGTTTCCAGTTCCTAATTATCCTATTTAGTAGTGCCTTCATTATTATAAATAATTCGGCTATCTTTTCCAGAATCTTTAGGCTTATTATACTTCTGTATTTGTATCATTTCTTTTCAATTAGTTTAATATCCACCTAATTATTTCTGTAATCTCTATTTATATAGTCTACTATAAATACTCTATCATTAATAGTAGTATCTCTATACAGTCCATATATCTAGTTATCATTTCTAAGGGGTAACTATAATATAATGGATGCTGTATTATACTAATTATATATCCTCTATATTAAATGTTCTTCCTATCTGGCTGTATCTCTAGTTGCTCTATTATATGTTTTATCCAGATATTCCATACTGCCATCAGTTTTTTTAATAGCTATAGAGCTGTAGTTTGGTTTTTTATTATCCCAAGTACAAACCTTAAATTTAATATCTCCCAGCTCTTTTACATAGTCTGTATTAATATCATTGGTATATATAGTATCACTATCATTAACCTTACTAAATGTAGGGTCGCCAATAATAGCCTTAAACTTAAAATCCTTTAGAAATACACAACTATGTTTATAATGCTATCCTTTATCCTTTCCAGATTTTGCACTATGAAAATTAGGGTCAAATGGCTTATATACTGTAAGTGTTGGTAAACCGCTTATAACTCCATTTTTAGGTAATGTAATTAAATATCCTTGCTCGTTTGTACCAATACGCCAATTAACACTATTGATAAACTTTAGATTCTTAAACATAGTTGCATCTGCTCTTCTATCTCCTTTACCAGCATCATCTTTCATATATGGAATTTTGAAAGTAGTTTCTGTTGTTACCCAGCCATTATTTCCTTTTTTCTAATCACCACTCCAATATAAGTTACCCCACTATAATTTAGCCATTAAATAGGTCTATCCAGCATCCATAGCATACCGCCCTTCTGATATATCAGATTCTCCTTCTGGAATTGGATAGGGGTCATCATCGTAATAGTGATACATATAATTACCACTAATAATAAGATAAGCATTATCTCCTCCAAATAAAGCAGTAGTATCAGATACAACTGTTTGTAAATATGGATATTGAGTAATATTATCATTACTAATATGATTACTTTGTGGATTTAATAATACTATGTAATCTGAAAAATCAACCTTACTAAATTCATTAGCTGCTAACCAATTATCTAAAGTAATTTTACCTTTAGTTACTTGAAATACTAAATCTGAAAATATAAAAGGAATATCTGAACCTACATCTAACTTCTTAACACAAAACTTAGCTATAGTAGCACCGTGCATAGATTTAGTATCTGTATAGTTTAGTGACTTAATACTATCTGTTATATCTCTACCATTAGCATCATACTTGTAAAACTTATAGTATGGATTATTAAAGTACTTAACAAATACTACGTTTAAAGCATTATTACCTCCGTCTGGATTCCTTACTGTATCTAAGAATACTATCATATTCTTATTTTTACTATCAGCAGTATTACCTACTTTGTTAGCTACTACTTCTCCATATATACCAGAACTGGCAGTATTAGAGTTTTGTAAAGTAGTATCTGAATCAGCTGTAATATTAATAGCTCTATCAAACATATCTGGTAGTATCTCATCAAACGTATATAAATCATCAGTAATTTTTACTTTGTTATAAACATTGTCGATAGATAAAGATGCACCACTATTTGAATAATCATCAGCTGTAATAGTCTTATTAAAAGATACAGTTATTTTTTCTGGAGTAGGATTATCAATAGTATATTTATAATAATCATTGATTCCATTTTTAATAGCATCATAATCCAGAAAATAAACTAAATCTCTATCAGCAACAGCTGTTACCCCTAGAAACTTACAAATCTCTTCTAATACATCTTTATAAGTCCAAGCTACATCTGTATCAGATTCCTCTGGTTTCTTATCATCATAAAAATTCTATTCTGATATGTATAGTTTATCTAAGATGCTATCTATATTTGTGTTATTAAGTTGTGTGTTAGCACTAAAAACAAACCCAGCATAAGCATTACAGTTTTTAATAGCCTTATTAATTATGCTTAGTAAGGTTGTTACTTTCTTTTTATCTGTTGTGTACTTTATATATTGTAGAGTAGCTAAAGCATCTATACAAGAAAGCTCTATCTCTTCTCTTTCTTCTTCAAATCCCATATTATAAAGGTTTGGCTCAATGTATCCAGTCCAAGCTATACCTTTACTATCTGATAATTCTATTTTAGTACCCTATGCTTTACCACTATAAATATCAAAGTTATAATCTGGTGTAATTATATTACAGCTAGCAGACTGATATTTAACTGGCTTATATATTGTATCGTCTGAACTATCCATCTCTGTTTTAAAAGGTACACTACCTAGAGTTAGATTTCTCTAGATAGTCCCTTTTGTTCCATTAGTTATTTTAATTGTATAGAGATTATTATTAATATCTCTAAACCCAGCATTATAAATCATCGTATTTTACCCATTTTAGAACCATAGTTATTTAATGCTACATATAAATCAGAACCTTTAATTTTGACTGTAGGAGTACCAGTATTAGAAGCAACTCCACCGCCATCTAGTAGCCTAAATAAATTACCCTATTGTTTATTATTAAGTATCATTTCTCCAGCGTTTACTCTGGCAAACATATTATCACCGTGAAAACTATTACCACCAATAACTCCACCATCAGCAAAGCTACCAATCATAGCAATACCAGCAATAACAGCAGCTAAACCAGCAGCAATAGCCACTATATTTAATGGGAAAGGTAACTAAGCTCCAGATTTAGTAGCACCACTAATAGCTTCTGCACTGTTAGCAGCTACTTTAGCTTGTGAGTTGGCAACTTCCTAAGATGTTGCAGCTGTATCAATAGCAGCAGTAGCAGCTGTTGTAGCTCCTAATAATTCTGTAATAGTATTTACAGCAGTCATTACACTACCAACAGTTTGTAATATAGTTGTAGCAGTATCTACTACTCCCATAAAAACAGTCCAAGCATCAGCACCATTAGCCAAAGCATTAGATAATGATTCTATACTATTAACAACATTTCCTATACCTTCTAAGCCACCTATAATATCATTCGCATTATTTCTAAAATCCGCAAAGTCTTTTTCAAAATCAGTTTCAATATGTACTTTTATTGGCTTTAATCCTAATGCCTATAATTGCTTATTAATATCAGCTATCTAACTATCAGCAGCCTATTTGTCTATTAGTCCTATATTACGCTAATTAGTAACAGAGCTAATATTTGTCTAAGCATTATCATAAGATTTAACTTTATCCTAAGTGCTAAAATCCAGCTTTTTAATCTTAATAGTAGTAGTATCACTAATAGTATCTATAGCATCCTATAACTCTTTCTTAGTGGTTTCTAACTTAACTCTAGCATCTACAGTAAGATTTTCATTCTATAGCTATTCTGATATTTCTTCTATTTGATTATTCAAATCAGCTATAGAACCTTTTGCAAATGTATTTAGTAATTCCTTCTATTGCTTAATTTGCTTAGTAATCTAAAACCATTCATCCGTTCTAGGTACTGTTTTATTTAGTCTGTAGTTAAGTATCTGAATATTATTATTAATATCCTTAATGCTTTTAGCACTATCTTTAAAGCCATTATTATTAATATCATCCAGCTTAGTTTGCCAGCTCTCTATAAGATTAGTAGTTTCTTTGAAAGCATCAGTATTAGGGTCTAAGTTCTGTAATTTGTCGCTAAGAATCTGGATGTTATCACTCATTCCTTTAATAGTCTTAGCATTTACATCAAAACCAACCATAGAAAGTTTATCTTTCCACTTTTCTAAAAGTGATTCAACTTCTTTATAAGATTCTGAATTAGGTACACACTTCTTTAGCTTTTCAGATAATACATCTATATTATCCTCCATAGCTTCTATAGTAGTAGCAGTTTCCTTATATACTTTCTTTGGTGTTGTATTTTTAGGTGTTTTATGTCCCTTACCTTTCTTCTTATTTCCTTTTTTGGTACTAGAACCACCTTTATAACTTTCAGCCATTGCTTCCTTCCTAGCAGTATTGGCTTCTAGCTATGTTACCTATGCTTGCTAGCTATAATATTCTTTAATATTATTTCTGGCTTGTGTCATAGGTGCATTTTCTTTGTTATCCTATATTTCATTTATTCTAGAATAAGCATAGCCTATAGTACCTTTAATCTATTTTTCCTTTGCATTTAGCTACTGTAATCTTTTCTTATCAGCAGCAGATAAATTACTTACTGGATTACTTCCTTTATGTCCTACTGGTCCGTCAAAGTCTGTATCTTTTCCTTTATTAAGTATCTTATTACGCTCTGAAACTATAGCCTATAATTTCTTATTAGCTTTTTTACCCTATTCAGCAGCTTTTTCTTCATTAAGGAAATAATAATCTATTTGATTATCTGTAAGATGTTTTCCATTAAGCTAAGGATTTACAATAGCTCTAATTTGCTATCTACCAGTATCTAAGTTTTTCTTACCAAACTTACTATGAGCTTCTGCAAACATCTTATCAGCATCTTTCATTTCCTCTACAGCAGCTTTCTTTTGCTCTTTAGTTCTAGCTTCGTAATAGTGTTTTTGTGCTAAAGCTCTCTTTGCGTTTACTCTAGCATCTATTACTCCTAACTATTGTGCTGCTGTTGCTAAATCATCTAAAGCATCAGCTAACTTACCAGATTCTTCTATAGTCTGCTGTAATCCATTTATAAAGTTACTAAAGTCAGCATTTACTAAACAAGTAGCAAAGTAATCTACAGCACTACCAGCCTAAGTTTGTGCCCTTTCTACAGCATCTCCTAAAGTCTGGCTATTATCTAACATTTCATTAAATAAAGCCCCAGCACTCATAGCCACACCAAAGAATCCACCTAATTTACCAAGTGTACCGCCTAAAGTACTAAGTATATTACCAGAGCCATTAGCACTAATACCAACCTTACTAAGTAAACCATTAAAGTTACCTAATGAACTACCAGTAGACTAACTAGCTCCTTTTAAACTTGCTATCTCTTTTTTACAATCCTACAGCTAGCTTTTAAACTGCTGATTCTAAAGTATAATTCTAGTTACAAAATCAGCCATATATTATTTATTTTTTAATGAATATTCTTTTGCTTTCTTTCTAAGTCTTTCTATATCCTCATTACTCATACTAGTTTCCTTATTCATCTCTTCCTCATTATCCCAAGCAAATTTAATAATGTCTGTAGGATTTAGTTTCTTTCTACTATTTACCTATGCAATAATATAGGCTATCATTCTGCTTTGTTCCCAGCTATCCCTATGTTTTAAGTGCATAGATGTAATAAGTGGCTATACTTCATACATTTGCATTTTATCTAATACATAGTCTGGAGATAAGCCACACTATATTACTAAAGTCTAGTATATTTCAGTAACGGTTAAAGACTTTTTTTTTCGTCTGATTCTACTTTACTATATACATTTCTTTTTATAGCTTCATCAGTAAGGAATTGCTGGAACTATGTAAGTAAAGTAGGGTCATCATCTATATAATCCATAAACTCGTCAAATGTCATAGTATTATCTGGATTATTAGCTAATAGGATGCAATAGAAAAATATTAGCTCATCTGATAAACTTTCTATTGTAAACATCTTATTAGTAATCTACTCAAAGAGCATTAAAGCCCTAAAAGTATATTTCATTTTATATTCTTTCTTATTTATAATCATAGTCTATTTAAAAATAAAGCCTACCCTTTATGGGTAAAAGAGTAGGCTATTAGTTATTATTAAGCTATAACTTTTGTAAGCGCACCAACTCCAGTAAATTGTACTGTAAATGTTGCGTTTTCTCCATTTGGAGCGTTTTTCTCCAAAGATGTTATAATCATCTATCCAGTATATCCATCATTAGCCTTAGCTTTCCAACCACCAGTTTTAACAGCATCTAACTTACCTTCTGCTAAATTAGTAGAACTTCCTTCCAAAGCAAATACACCAGTAATAGGCTTTCTTGCTATCATCATTCCAAACAAATCATCATAGCCAATACCTTCTACAGCATCTGCACAAAGGTTTTCACTTGAAGCAGTCCAACTTAAAACACCTACTTCACTGGTTTGCCACTTGCCACCACTGTCTTTAGAACTGGTTTCTTTTGTATCTGCACTAATTGACAAACTATGTGATGTAGCAAATCCAATAGATTTACCACCCACAAAAAGCATCATATCACTACCTTTAATTACACTCATTTTATATTAATTTTAAATGTTAGTTTCTATATAAATGTATCTTCTAAATAATCCTCATCTGCATCATCTAAAGTAATTTCCTCTATAGTAATACCAGCATAAGTACCTCTACTATGCTCCAGTATATCCTTAACTTTTTCAGCTATTGTTATGCTCTCTTCATAAGTATTAGCTGCTACAATAATATCTAAAGTAGCTAATTCTGAAAAGTTATATACATCCTTAGTATTAGCTGGCTCTAATCCACTACGCTTATAAACTATAAATGGAAAAGTAGTACCTTCATCGGCAACTAAAGGAAACACTTTACTTATATTATTTTTAGCCAATATAGTATATATAGCTTTACCAATTTGTAGACTACTCATTTCTTAGATGCTATTTTCTAAATTGATTCTGATAGTAAGTTATCTATACTACTGAATACCTAACTTTCACTTTCTTTCTAAGCTGACTTAAAAAAGTTCTTTCCAGTAATTACACCTCTAAAACCACCTTTTCCACTTCTTTTTAAATGCCTACCTTCATACCCAGTTATTTTATGTCCTCTGGTATATCTGTCTTTTGTACCAGATTCAAAAAACTTTAGTCTAAAATCTCCCATAATATGCACCTTAGCTTCAGTACCTTCTTTGTTTACTTTGGCTTTAATACCACTCTAAAGAGATTTACCATACTTTGCAGATTTCTTAGTGGAGTTCTTTACTATATTCTTTAAATTACTTTTAGTCTTTCTTACTAATATCTAAGCAGCTTTTCTAAGTGCTGCTTTCATTGCTTTAGTCTAATCTTTACCAGATAAAGCAGCAAATAGATTTAATACCTAACTATCATCAAATTCAATCATTTATTAACTCTGCATTAATTATTTTAAACTACTTATGTTTATCAGCCTAGATAGATAAAATTCTATATTTCTAATCGTTCCAAGTGATACGCATAAATTCCGTTACTTTGTGATAATATCTAATTTTAAAGACTACAGTATAAATATATACTATCTCATTGTTTTCATTAGTTCTATTACCATTACTATAAGTAACTCCAGCTCTAGTAGTTACAAATTCAGTCCATTTAATAGCATTAGCTCCAAATCCATTTTGCTAAGTGATTGGCTTTTCTATAATAATTCTATCCGTTAATAATCCAGCCTACATATTATGGTATATTATAATGTTTATAAAGTCCTAATAAATACTCCATAGTATAAGGTACTTTCATTACAGTACTATAACTTACTGGCTCTCTATTAGCATACAGATTACCAATCATTAGTAAAATAGAATGAGTAACAGCAGATGGTAATTTACCACCTACTATTAACTCATTTAAAGCTATGTCTAAATGCTAAGCTACTGAATCTTCTGCTACCTAAATAAGAGTTGTTATATAAGTATCATCATCAGTAAAACCATCATCTATATTAAGATGTTTCTTTGCTTCTTTTAATGTAACAAACATAGCTTTTACTTATTAAATAGACTATATTACTTAATTACTTTCTTAGCAAATGCTTCGGCTCTGCGTGGCTTAGCATCAAAGTAAGCGTTAATAACTAAGCGTACTTTACCGCTTGCTGCTTGTGTATATGGGTCTACAGTCAAATCAATACCGCCCCATTGTCCTATTACATAATCAGAGAAATTACCTAATACCATACCTTTAGATGTACAAGCTGATGTAGAATAAACTGGAATACCGTCTACTTCTCCACCTTCCATCAAATAACCAGAAACTCCAGTAGATTTAAGAGTAGTCTTTAAAGTAGCCTTAACATTAGGTGCTACAATAAATGCAAGATTACCAGTTACATTTTTATCCTCTAATGCTTGTTCCATATCTACAATACCTTTAAAATCTAAAGCTGTAGTATCAGCAGTTACACCATTAAATACGCCAGCTGGCTTAGTATTAGAACCAGCAGCATTACCTAAAATAGTTTTCTCCAATTCATTAGAGATAGCTCTTACAATATCATTTTTAAGCATTTCCTCTGCTGATACTGAATCTTGAATAAGGAACTGCTTAGAAATATCTATAAATGCTGTCAATCTCTTAGGCTCTAAATTAACTTCACTAAATTTACCAGCACCATCAGTAGCAGCATCTACTTCACCAGCCCAGCCTACATTAGAACCACTATATACTGGAATAGATACATTACCTACTAAACCACTCATATAAGTAGCACCAGCCTAAGCCATTACTAAATTAGCTCTAAGTGGCTCTAAAATATTAAGTTTATCTTCTGCTACAACTTCTTGCCCATTTGTAGCTACTGTAGCTTGAATATTTGCTCTTTCCTCAATAGGTAATACAATCTGACCGCTATATGATTGCCCAGCCTTACGCATTTCTGCAATACCAGCGTTTACTACTTCCTAACTTCTTTCATCCAAATTACGGTTATTTGCGATGTCATTTACTGCTTTAATCAATGAAAATTTACTCATAGTTCTTTTAATTACTTTGTTTGTTTCTTTGTTTAACTTATCATTAATATCTCTAATTTCTTTGTCAACATCTGCTATTTGCTTACATAAATCATTGTAAGCATTTTCTTCATCTGCTGATAACTTTCTAGATTCAGATTTACCAGCTGTAAGGATATTCTTAGCTTGAATAGTAAGCTATTCCTTTTTATCCAATAACTCTAATGTGTTAGCCATTAATTTTATTTTCTAGTTCTTTATAATAGTCTTCTATCTCTTTCTTTTCCTATTCTTTTAAGTTATCTAGTCCTCTGGTATTAACTGATGTTGCATCATAAGCAGCGTGATAAACTGGTGATACATCATAAAGCTATTTAATATCTTTGATAGTACGTAAATAAGTACCGTCTGCTCTTTTCTCCCAGCTATCAGAACCTACAGTAAAAGCAAATGAAGATGTACTAATATCACCCCTTCTAAGTCCTTCTAATAGTTCATCACCTAAAGCAGTATTAGGAGCTTCAAAAGCATACTTTAATCCTTTATCATCTATAGTAAGTTCTAAACTTCCATTACCTTTATTACATCTGGCTAATACTCCTTTGTCCTCATTGTGATTAAGTAAACAAAGTACATCAGAATTAGCTATAACCCCTTCTAAGGCTCTACTGTCTATAATCTCTTTAAATCCTCCTAAATCATTTGATTCAGAGTTAAAAACTAAAGCATATCCTTCTACCTATCTACTTTCTGGTGTGATAGCTCTAATTTCTAAATTATTATTTCTTACTTCCTTCATATTATTCAGCAATAAATTCAGTACCATTAGGACTAGTATAAAATTTATTCTCTACTTTATCAAATAATCCTACTTTATTATCTTTCTTACGTTTTGCAGCTACGTAATCTCTTACTAATATATCATTCTTATATATCTAAGCTGTCTTTAATCTAGCTTTATAATTAGAATGTTCCTAGTCTGTCTTAAACAGCAGTAAGTTGTCAAAGTGAATCTTATCATTATGTGTCACTTTATCAGTATGACTGCCTATGTTAAATTCACTCTGATATTTGGTTATATTCCCTCCCATACCATTACCGTACTAAAAGGATGATATATTAGGGGTAAAGGTAAACAGACTAAATTCATTATATATACCCTTTACAGTTTCCGATGTAATGAATATACCTTGAATCAACAGACTGTAGTTATCACTTCGCTTACCAATTCCAAAGTAAATGTCATTATAACCATCATATCTGTTTTGTTTATTATCGAAATATAATATATCTTTCGCAATTTTTACTTTATCTTCTTTTGTGGAACTGAAATCAGTCTATATAAAAGCATCAGATTGATTTTCTATATAATTTATAATTTCAACATCTTCTATATTTAATGATTCTGCTGAATTATTTACTGGATTAACTGTTATAGGATTACTTGTTTCTGGTTGTTTATTACTATCAAAAAAATTATCAACAGTAAACTCTTCTATAAATTTAGTTACTCTAATTACTCCCATTTTCTATAGTATTATTTTTAGCAACAGTAGTAGCTGCTTTTAAAGTTTGTACATTAACCTAAACAAAGGTATTATCTCCATCTGGTAAAGCTGGTAAATCTAATTCTTTTCTAATTTCATTAGGACTAATTACACCAATCTAAAATAGAGTATTGTAATAGCTTGCTAATGATTGTTTATCAGCTCTTAATAATGTAGCAGTATTAAATCTAACATCTATGTTATCTCTTTCACTAGGCTTATATAATTTTCTTTCAAATTCCAGTTCTATCTTTTCTAACAATGGAGAAAGAGTATCAGTAAGGAAAGCTAACTCTGTAGCTTCTACAGTTGAATAACTGGACTTTGATAAATCAAATGCTTTTACTGGAGATACACCAAAGAATCTACATATATCTACTACATTAAACTATCTTGTTTCTAATAACTAAGCATCAGCTGGATTTACTGTTATAGGCTAAAATTCCATATTTCCCTCTAATACAGCTACTCCATTTGGTGTACCAGTAACGGGACTAAAAGCAGTCTACCAGCTAGTTTTTAAGTCATTCTTTTGCTTACTTGTTAAAGTACTTTGTACTTTCAATATACCAGCTAAATTAGCACCACCTTTAAAGAATCCCTAAGCGTGTGCTTCACTATCTGTAGATAAGCCTAATGTATTTTTAGCGTGTGCTAATGTACTAATTCCATTAATGCCATTATAGCTAAAGTTAAGTAAGTGTATCATATTACAAGCTTCAACAGCATTAGCCATACCAGTAACACTATATACTATATTATCATTAATAGTTTGTGGCTATATAACTGTTACTAATTCAGCTGGAATATAATGTAAAGCCTTAGCATTTCCATTAGTATCTCTTTCTATATAAGCATATCCATTACCTTTTAAAAGCATACTAATAACCAAAGTCTTTATAAATGTGAACCTAGTCATTTTATTATTAGGCTCTCTATTTAGTAAGCTATAAGTAGGATGCTCTGTATATTTAATCTTATATCCGTCTTTATCTATTTTATATGGCTCTAATGGTAGCTAAGCAATACTATCAGATATTACTTCTACACACCTATAAACCGTACTAAGTAGTAAAGCCTTACTTTCTGTATAACTTCCAGTGCTATTATACATCAAATAATCAAATGGATTACTACGTTCTTCTATTTTTTTCTTTTTACTAAAAAATCCCATTTATTATATATTTTTTGTATCTTTGTCCCAACTTAACAATTATTGATTATGAGAAAAAGTTTATTATTGCTACTATTTCCGTTGTGTTTAGTTTCTTGTGGTGGTGGTACTAGCCAAGATGATTATGATGCTTTACAAGCTAAATATAATCAATTAGAAAAAGAAGCTAATGATTGTAAATCACAATTATCTAGCTGTCAATCAGAATTAGCTGATTATAAAGAAAAGTGTGAAGATTTGCAAGAGCAGATAGAAAATCAATCATCTTCTAATGATATACCTACACGAGTAATAGAAAGGACTGTAGTAGGTAGTAATGCTAAACAAATATTAGTAATAGCTAAAAATGATGTAAAAAATCTTTACAATGATGTTCTTTATGGTAATGTTAATGGAACAGATGATTTATTACGCAGAATAGAAACCATATTAAGTTATATGGATGATAATTCTTAAATAGTTAAAATTTCATTGCTATAATGAGGAACTGTAAGATACATTCCTAAAGCCTATATAATAGCTATAACTCCATCTATCTTTTTAGATTTAATTCCTTTATTAGGCTTAACATTTCCGTTATAGTCAGATTTTAATTCAACATTTCTAAAGCACCATCTAGTAATCTCATTGTTATCAATAACAGTATTACCAGATAATATTAACCGTTCTAATTCTTTTGTAGGACGGTTAAAATTTCCCATTGTCTAAGGATATTCTTCTAATGGTAGTCCTATCTCTGTAGCGTGTATTGCCCACTAAGTAGCGTTCCATTTATCATATCCTATCTTTTGTATATTTAAGATATTACTAGCAGCTACTATATCATTAGTAATATAATCATAGTCAGTAACATTACCAGTAGTAATAGTTATTAATCCCTACTGTTTCCAAAGTTTATAAGTTTCTCTATCTGGCTTATCTACTAAAGCAGATTCTGGCAAATAATAATCAGTTTTAAAGTAATAAATATTATCCTTCTCAATAAGATAAGATACAGCCGTTAAATCTGATGTAGCAGATAAATCCACACCTATATAACATTCACAATCTCTAAAGTCCTCTAAATGTATATCTTTACTAGCTTTGACTATATAACTTTCTGGTAGCCAAACATCAGCAACATCACACCAAAGATTTAAGGTTTTAGTTTTTACTCCTACTTCCTCACTAGGATTATTAATAGCACTTTGTACCTATTCTTTAATATACTTACTTGTTACAGTAACATTTAAGTTTGGAGTACATTTAACCCAGTTATCTTTATCAGTCCAATTATCTTTATCATCTAAAGAATAGATAGCAATAAACATACTATCATCAGTCTTTAGCTTATTAAGTATTTCTATAGATGTACTTCTTAGCTTATAACAAGGTAAAGTTTTATCAAAACCAGCAGTAGTAATAGTACATAGATGAGGATTATTACGCATACCCATTGAGGATTTAATAACATCCCTAACCTTACTATTCTTTGCAGCGTGGTATTCGTCGATAAGTCCAAAGCTGGCATTAAATCCATCCAGTTTAGAATCATCAGCAGCAAATACTTTCAGCTTAGAATTATTTAAAGCAAACTATACATTATCTCTATAAGGCTTTAAATACTTTCCTTTAGGGTCTAACTATTTACTAAAGCTACTACAAAACTCAAATGCAATTTTAGCCTATTCTTTACTGTTAGCAGCTAAATCTACTTCTGCTCCATCTTCTCCATCAGCTATTAAATAATAAAGACATAAAGCAGCAGCTAAAGCTGTTTTACCATTCTTTCTACTTACTTCTATATAAGAGCTGGTAAAACGTCTGGTATTCCCATCTTTCCAGTACCAGCCAACTATATTAGCTATTATAAACTGCTACCAGTTTTCTAGCTTAAAATGCTTTCCACTGGATTTACCCATAAAGTGTTTAAGAGTGCCTATAAAATTAATAGCTTTATCTACTACAGATTCATTAAAATAAATATCCTCTCTTTGTAGGTCATCTTTGAATCTCTAGCAAGCTAATTTTATAAGCTCTCCAACAACTATTTTACCATTAAGTACATCTTCTACATAATGGTAATATCCTTTCATAGTTAATTAAACCATTTAATTATAGTATCACCTTTAAAACCTTTCTCCCATATAAACCAACCATAAGCAATAGCACTGTTATTTTTATAGGTTTCAAAATCTCCATTTTTAGCGCAATTTAATCTACTGCTACTAACATATAATACTTTAGGTGGGTATTTCTAAAATAGTAGTTTTCTTTTCTTTCCTTCTAGAAATTGAATTTTAAGAAACATAGCTACTTTATTTCCTTCTGGTATAATATCTAATGCTTTTTCTATAAATTGCTAAGCATATTTATAAGGAGGATTAGTAATAATATCTCCTTTCCATAATTCAGTATTTGTATCAGCTAAAAAGTCTTTAATTTCTATTCCTTTTATCCTTTCTATCAGATCTGAACAACGTACATTATAATCACTATCTTTTAATACATTTGCTATATGATTCTAACCGCAAGCACACTCCCAAATATCTTTATTAAACTTCTCATATTTTAATAACTCTATTATGGCTTTTGGCTCTGTTGCATAAAAATCATTCTCTTCTCTTTTTCCTTCTGAATGATTTGAAGCTCCTAATGTTGTAAATATGTTATTACTCATTATCTTACCTCCTTATTACTCTTTACAAACTGTTCTAATGGTGATAACTCACTATCTGCATTTTCCATTTGTGGTAACTTAGCTCTAGATTTAGCGGTTAATCCAAACTCTGTCATTATCTTAATTGATTGTGTAATGGCATCTTTTCTAACTTTTACTAGTGGATGCTCTGATATATTACCTCTATCACTTCTAACAGTTAAGCCGTCTGTTTCTAATTGCTTACTAGCTAATACAAAAGTATCATAACATCTAGCCAGCATATTTAAAGCAGCTGTATCTACATTTTCCATTACTCCAGCTTCTGTAAGGTGAGAAATTACATCTTTCATATAATCCCTAGTTTCCTTATTTAGTCCAGTAGGTAGTTTAAAATTACTCATTATTGTTTTTTCCTTTCTACTGATAACTGGTTTAATTTGTCCTAATAATCTAAATAAATCTGACTATCTTCTAAATCCCATAAGTAAGCTAAATTAGCTATACCTTCTGCATTAACTAAGGTTTCAGCCATCATTTTAGTAAGCTGTTCTACCTTCGTATCATTAGTTTTTATAAATTTGTCTATTCTCATATTTCAATCTATTTAATAAGTTTAGTCCTCCCATTCTGTTCCGCCCAGAATCTCACTCTTTTAGAGAAAGTTGTGCTACTATTACACCATAGGAGATAATTCTTTAACAACAGCATCTAAATTTAGTCCGTGTGTTGTTCCATTTCTATGTAAATAAGAATGATGCTATTTACATAAAGCTATAAGATTATTATAATCATAAGCTACTTTTAATCTCATATTTCCAGAGTAGTTTAGAAAGCTATCCTTATGATGTATATCTTCTGCTGGAGTAGTCTTATCTAAAGCTAAACAAATTTCACAAAGTGGGTGCTACATTATATAAGATAATCTAAGCTCTTTCCATCTTTTACTTTGGTAAATATCATTTCTCTACTCCTTATTAACCTATCTGTTATGATAAAGTTTAGGAGCTTTCTATAAAGTAGGCATATTATAGTTATTATTTATAGTTGTTTCTATCAATATTCTTATAGCAAATATATATGTAATTAAACTGTATTCCAAATAGTTATAGCATAAATTTATAATATTGAATATATGCTTATTTATAGTTGATTTTTAAGAAAAGTGTATCACTCAAATACCAGATTTTGAATTAAAATAAAGCCTAAAGTAGTCTAATAAAAATTCAGAAAAATAATTTTTTATTCACTTGGAAACACAAAAAAAATATCATATATTTGTTATAGAAAAATTAGAGAAAGTGTTTGCAACAATAGATAAACATAATGATTATTTTTTTAGGTTGAATCGAGAAAATGGGCTTTAAGTAGCCCTTTTCTTTGATTTTCAAGGTTACAAAAAAATTACTTTGTTACTTATATAAGCCTAAAAAATGTAACCACACTACAAACACACTTTAGATAGATATTTTTAATTTAACCCTAAAAACTAATCAAAAATGAATGAATTTATTATTAAAGGTGGCACACACCGTTATTTAAGTGAATTAGATTTATTTAAAAATGGATTACCAGATGGAATTATAAATAAGACTAAGCCAGATGTAGGCGGTACATATTCTGCTGCAAATTGTGATAAGAATTATATTATAGTATGTCCATTTAGAGATTTAGTAGATAGTATAGCAGCAGATAAGAATAATAAGTATAATATCTTTAAATGTTATGCTGGAGTATATGAGCCAGAGTTTAAAAGATATTGTAAAGAGAATAAGATTAAGAAAATAGCAGTTACTTATGATAGCTTTAGTAATAAGATATTAAAATGGATAGATAATCCTAATGATTGGTATATAGTAGTAGATGAGTATCATTTATTATTAAGTGAAATGGATTATAGGGAGGATTCAATAACTAAGCTATTAGAAACTATCAAGCTGTTTAACCATTATTCTTTATTGTCTGCTACTCCTATAGATATTAGTTTTGAGATACCAGCATTTAAGGAATTACCACATTATAAAGTAATCTGGGACGAAACAGAGAAAGTAAATGTAATGAGATATAAGACTACTAAACTTATCACTGGTGTTACTAACTTTATAAATGAGTTTTTAGAAAATGGTCTAAATATAGGTGGTATAGATGTAGAACAGTTATTTATTTTCTTTAATACTGTTACTGGTATAGAGCAAATAGTAAATACTTTAAAGATAAATCCAGAGTTGGTTAAAATCAGTTGTGCTAATAGAATCCGTAATAAGAAAATATTAGGAGATTATGAGATAGAGCCAGTAACCAACCCTAATAAAAAGATTAACTTCTTTACAAAGAAAGGGTTTCAAGGTTGTAATATGTTTAGTAATAATGCTTTAGTTGTTGTTGTAAGTGATGGTTACAGAGATACTACCTTAGTAGATATATCTACAACATTAGAGCAAATAGTGGGTAGATTAAGAGATAATAAAGAGTACCATAATATATTTAGAAACTTTATAGTACACTTTTATAGTAATAATAATCATATCTTAGATGATAATGAGTTTAATCAGCTAATGAGTGATAAAGAATCTGATGCTAAACTTAAAATATCTGGTTGGCAAAAAATGAGTAATGAGGAAAGAGAATCCTACAGTAAGGATTTAAACTTAGAGAAATCTCTTATTTCTATAGTTAATGGAGAAATGAAAATTAATGAGCTTAAAAGACAATCATTTATTTATAAGCAGTCAATCAGAAAGCAATATAAAGATGGGTTTGGTATAAGAGCTGCTTATAATAAGAGTAAAAGATTTAGCATATATACTAACCAACAAATCTGGGAGGATTTTAATATTAAAGTTAAGAAAGCTATAACAATTAGCTATAAAGACTTATTAAATGATTATTTATCTACTAGGAGCGAGGAATATTTAACTGATTATCCAGAGTTTGAGAATATTGTTAAATACTTATCTGTAACAGAAATACATACACTCCATTATAATAAAGAAAAAATGTTAGCTAGAGTAGCTGATAAGATAAAGCTGGAAAGAGTTTACAGAGATATATATGCTGAAATAGGGACTGGATTTATTAGCACTAAGGATTTAAAAATAATATTCGCTAAGCTCTTTAATAAGTATGGAATAGAACTAAAAGTAAAAGCATCCTTAATAACAGAATCTCCTTACTATGATGCTGTAGAAAAAGTAAAAAAAATAGAAGGTAAACCTACTAGGGGTTATATGATAGATAAAATAAAATTAACCTTTAAAATTTAATCATTATGAACGGATATTAGAAAAGTGAACTTATAGGTAGATAGAAATTATAGTAGTTCTTACTTAGTAAAGGAGTTACTGATATATAGTTTACTAAAGGAGATTATGATAGGATAGATTGTTTCTTTAAATATAAAGATAAAGTAATAGGAGTAGAGATTAAAAATAGAAATCCCAGATATGAAAGTTACGATACTTATATAATGGAGAAATAGAAATTAGATTATATGGATATACTATAGAATAATGGAACTACTAATAATTGCTGGATGGTTTATTTCTTTGGTGATACTATGTATCTATTTAGCTATAGAGATATTAAGAAAATGATAGCAGATAAAATAATAACAGTAGAAAATAAATCATTACCTAATAGTACTGTTTATAAAACTGGAGATATAGATAAAGAAACATATTTATTACCTAAACAATACGCTAAAAAATACACATTATGAAAAAGACATTATTTATTTTAATCACATTGATAACATTAGTAAGCTGCAATAAGTCTAATAATCCATTAGAAACTTATGCTAAAGAAAATAATATAGAGATTGTAGATACAATAGTACAAAGAGATTATTGTGCAATAGATTCCATTAGATACTATGATACTTTGATACTCCAGAAAAGTAATGAGTTAGCAAAGAAAGTTAAAGCTAATCCTTATATTAGTAATGATAGTATTATTAAATATAGAGAGTATGGTATAACTCTTCCAAAAGAAGGTAAAGCTAATAGTACTGCTTATTATGGAGTAGTTAAAGGTACTACTAAAGTTGTGGGTATCTATGTAATGGATGATGGTAGAATAATTAGTTTTGATACAGAAAAAAATGAGTATATGAGATTACACTGTAGTCGGTTAAAATATATAGACTTTGTAGATAGCTTAATATATTAAAGAGTAAAGCCAGTTCCTTATTTGGAGCTGGCTTTTTTGCTATCTTCGAAATGTCTTTCTGCTTGGGCTTCATCTGAATAATATTCTTGTTCTTCATCCCTTAAGTCTTGTTCAAACATATACTCTAATAGGTTTATATCTGTTACTTTATCTATAATACCTAATTCTTTACTCTTATACTCATAAATATTATATAGTGTTGTATCTGCTGTATGTTTTGCAATATACCATATTATTTTATCTAATTCTTTGACTTTGTTTATAAATTCTTCTTGCTTTTCTTTAGGTGCTGTATTTATTAATTGAATATCCTTTTTAAGATTGCTAGTATCTTTTATTATGGATATGCACTTATCAGACAATGGTAATATATTTATACCGTTATCTTTCATTCTTTCCAATTCTTTTAATCTATCATAAGCAAATAAAGATTGTAAAGCGTCTTCTTTTGTCTTATCTTTTGTTTTATCTTGACCCTCAACTCTTTTTCTTGTATCTTTTAATATCTCTTTTTTTAACTTATCATCATTATGTGCATAAACAGATTTAACCATTGTATCATCTACGTGTCCTAACAACCAGCATACTTTATCAGCTCCATATCCTTTAGCTCTCATTATAGTTGCAAATGTATGTCTTGCACAATGTGATGATATTATTTTATGTATAGGATTGTTTAAAGGTCTATCTTGTGCATCCCTATAAGTCCATATACGATTTAAGTTTGCTTTTTCAGCTATAAGTTTTATTGCTTCATTATATTGTGGGTCATTATCTAAATTGTCTAGATTAATTCTATATTCTCCAGCTTTTAAACACGTTCTTCCTTTATAGTCGAATATGTAACTTTTTAATTTGTCTAATATCTTTTTTATTTCTTCTGTTTCATAGATGTATGCTGGTGTACTCTCTTTCTGTGTCTTTAACAGTATTAAGTTATCTTCATCTTTGGTATAATTACCCATTATTAACTGTTTAAGGTCTGAAACACGCTGCCCACAACTACACTGTAAAACAAATATATCCCTATATAAGATTTGTTTCTCGTTTAAGTCAGTTACTTCCCCAAATGCCTTTATTTCTTTATCATCTAATGGAAAATGTACTCCTTCCTCCTTATTTTTCTTATTGCGTTTTAAAGCAATATATTTTACTGGTTGTATAGCCAAATCCATAAAATCATTAGTGCAGCATAAGACTTCATTTATTAGTTTTGCAATAAATTGACACTTTTGGTTTATGCTTTCTTTTCCTCCACCCATTTTACCTACTTTAACTTTAGTAGCTTCATTCAGTAGATAATCTTGATAACTATTAAGTCCTCTTTGTGTCAATAGTTCTAAGTTATCATCTACTTTGCTATCTTTAATGTACTTTTTAAAAGCATTCATCTTATTTTCATATCCTCTTAAAGTAGCAGTACTTAATGATTTACTTTTACTTTTGTAAATCTCTAAAGCACGTTCTAATAAGTCCGTTGCTTTTTCTTTTGTTTCACTAGGTTTCTTCACATTCATATCTTTATAAATAAAGTTACATAGTTTATCGGTATCGTTTGGATTGCTACAAAGATACTCAATATATTCCTTATAATATCCTCTTAATTGGTTTATTTTCTCATTCAGAATATTATTGTTTCTATTGTCAAGTGTCGTTAATGTATTACTTACTTCTGCTATCTGCTTTTTCTTATTCCATTGACTAGGCAACACCTTTAAGCCAGTCGCAAAATAATGTTGCTTTCCTCCAACATATACCACACAATAAACATTAGTAGGCTTGTTGACTACCTTTGGTCTTCTTAAATTGAACTTACAGCTAATTTCACTGATAAATAACTGTTTCTGCATAATTGGTCATTACGTTTGGTTATTATTACTTGTCATTATAATCTGTCATTATTTGGCAGATTGGGGGTAATAATGACCTACCATAAGCCGTTTATATGCTGCTTGACCCTAATATATGGGGTTTGAACTTTTTAACAAAAAAACATAAATTTGGCAGTGTACTACATTATTTATAATAAATATTCCGTACTTTTGTATCATGATTTATGAAGATTTTAAACAGCTGACAGCTTATACTCGTTATGATGGTATTTATCTTGCTATCATTTGGGCAGCAAGTTTCGCATGCTTGTTGGGTATAACCATTCTGCCGGTTTTGGCACAATTTAGTTTTTTACTCTCTATTTCAACTCCTTTCTTTGTTGCTTATCGATTGAAGATTTTTCGTGAGGAGGGACGTAATGGAGTTATATCTTTTCGTCGTAGTCTTTTTTATTGTGTACGTGTTTTCTTTAATGCTGCAATTATCTTTAGCTTGCTGCAATGGCTTTATATGCACTATCTTGATAATGGAAAATTACTCATGATGGTTACTAATCTCTATTCCAGTAATGAGGGAAAAAGTACTCTTGCAGCTATAGGTGTTCCATATGACCAGTTTATTGCAGCGTTGCCAGAGGCTTTTCAACCCTACTCGTTAGCCTCAAGCACTTTTGTTACTGCCGTAATGTTAGGTGGCTTATGCTCTCTATTTATTGCAGCTATTATGTCTAAGAAAGGCAAGAGACAGATATCTTAAATTAAACTTAATAAACTCCTCATTTCTAATAGAAAACTCCTAATACAGAATATGGATATATCAGTAATTATTCCTCTTTACAATGAGGAAGAAAGTTTACCAGAATTACACGCGTGGATTCAGCGCGTGATGAACGCTAATGGCTTCACGTATGAAATAATATTTATCAATGACGGCTCTAAAGATAGGAGCTGGGATGTTATTGAGGATTTACATCATAAAGATGAGGAACATGTTCATGCTATAAAGTTCCGTCGTAACTATGGTAAGAGTCCTGCGCTCTACTGTGGCTTTAATGCTGCTCAAGGTGATGTTGTTATTACGATGGATGCTGATTTGCAGGATTCTCCTGACGAGATACCAGAGCTTTATCGTATGATAATGGAGGAGAAGTACGACCTTGTCAGTGGTTATAAGCAGAAACGTTATGACCCATTGACAAAGACTATACCAACAAAACTTTTTAATGCTACGGCTCGTAAGATTAGTGGTGTACATAATTTGCATGACTTTAATTGCGGCTTGAAAGCCTATCGTCGTGATGTAGTGAAGAATATTGAAGTATATGGCGAGATGCACCGTTATATCCCTTATCTTGCAAAAGAAGCAGGCTTCGTACGTATAGGTGAGAAGGTTGTACAGCATCAAGCACGTAAGTATGGTAAATCAAAGTTTGGAATTAATCGTTTCTTCAATGGTTATCTTGACCTATTGACACTCTGGTTTCTCACCAACTTTGGTAAGAAGCCAATGCATGTCTTTGGTTTGATGGGCTCGTTTATGTTCTTCATTGGCTTTATAGCATTCCTTTGGCTGATTGTAGAAAAGGTTATTATGCTTGTTAATGGTGTATATGGCGACCTACTTTCTGATCATGCTTCCTTCTTTATCGCTCTTGTTGCGATGGTATTGGGTACACAGCTTTTCCTTGCCGGCTTTATTGGCGACCTTATCAGTCGCAGTAATCCACGCAGAAATGACTATCAGATAGAGAAAGAAATGTAAGAGAAATCCCTCTTTCTGTATTTTTTGATAGATGATTACAGCAACAGTCTCTTTTTATATGCGATACTTAATGGAGAGCTGTGAGGATAAGTTTGAAAACTCTTATCAACTGATGTTACTTATTTATATAATTCAATAGGAAATGAACTATAGCAAGATTAAACATATAGTAACTAAAGCTTTCTTGATTACTCTTCTCTTTGGAGGAGTAATTTGGATGAGTTCTTGTTCTGACATTGATTGTCCTGTAACCAATGGTGTATGGGCTAATTATGTTGTACAGGGCGATACTTTGCACGATACACTTACTATCTCGGCAATACGTGAGAACAAAACAGATACGATTTTGTTGAATAAACAGGTTAACACGACAAAATTCAGTTTGCCTATGAGCTATAGTGGCAATAGTGACATGTTACGCTTTGTGTTCACAAGTAAGGCAGGTGTAACAACAGTTGATACAGTTACAGTGTCAAAGACAAATATTAGTCATTTTGAGAGTGTTGACTGTTCGCCAGCATTCTTTCATACCCTTACTGCCGTATCAGCAAAGGGCACACGTGTGAGTCAGGTTGAAATCAGTAATCCTAATGTTGATTATGATGGTACGAAAGAACATATACTTATCACTTTTACTAATCCTTAATGCATTATTTCTGTTGTACCCAACTACAGCTAATGCACAACGCCGGTCATCCTTGCCAAAGGTAAAGGAGGATAGCATTCCTTTCTTTAGGGGGGCAGCAGTGGGTGTAGATCTTGTTGGACCTGCTATGCGTTGGCTTGCATCATACGGTCAGTATGAAGCTTTGCTACGAGTAAATCTCAAGGATAGATATTTTCCTATAGTTGAAGTTGGTGTGGGACAGGCTGATAAAGCCGATGAAACAACAGGAACGAACTTTAAGACGAGTGCACCTTATGGACGAGTGGGCTGCGACTTTAATATGCTTAAGAATAAGCATGACGATTATCGCTTCATGGTGGGTGGTAGAGTAGGCTACACTTCGTTTAAGTATGATGTTCTTAGTCCAGGACTTGCTGACCCTATTTGGGGAACACAATCCTCTTATGGTGCTCTTGGTAATAAGGGAAGTCAACTTTGGGCAGAACTCGTTGGTAGTGTTGATGCAAAGATTTTAGGCCCTATTCGTATGGGTTGGAGTGTTCGTTATAAACTCCGTGTAGCTCATAAGATGGGAGAAATAGGCGAAGCTTGGTATGTTCCTGGTTATGGTCGTGGTGGGTCATCACAGCTTGGTGCTACCTTTAATGTACTTTTTGAACTATAATGAGATAGTTATTTAGAAGTCAGAGAGAACTTGTTGTTAGTTTCTCTAATAGTTTTTACTAATGGACGTACTGCCTGTGCGTCCTAACTGTAAAAGTTATTCCCTTCTAAGTCTAACTTTCTCTTAACTCTTAATAAATAAAAACATTATATGAATAAGAAAAAACTATATTGGCAAATTCCTTTTCTTCTTGTGTTGATAATTGGTTCAATAGCTATTGTTCGTTGTCAGCGTTCAATGCCATATCAGCATAACAAGGGATTTATCTTTGGTACAGTTTATAATATTACCTATCAAAGCAATGAAGATCTTCAGCCGCAGATAGAAGCAGAATTGAAGAAGGTAAATCAGACCTTCTCTACTTTTGAAGCTAATTCGTTGATTTCACAGATTAATCAAAACAAACCTGTGAAGGTGAATGAGATGTTTCGTGAGGTGTTTACACTCGCTGAGTCTATTTCTAAAGAAACTGATGGCGCTTTTGATATCACAGTTGCTCCAATGGTAAATATGTGGGGCTTTGGTTTTAAGACTGGTCAGCATCCCTCTAAGCAGGCTATAGATAGCTTGCATCAGGTTGTAGGGTATAATAAGGTGAAGCTTGTTGGTAACACAATTCAGAAGACAGATAAGCGTGTTATGCTTGATTGTTCTGCAATTGCTAAGGGCTATGGCTCTGATATTGTTGCTCGTTTCTTACGTCGTAATGGTATTAAAAACTTTATGGTAGAGATTGGTGGTGAGATTGTTACGATGGGTAATAGTGAACAGCGTCTGCCTTGGAAGATTGGTGTTACAAAGCCAACAGATGATAGCGTGAAGGTTAATCAAGAGATACAGACGGTATTGAATGTTACGGACAAGGCTATGGCAACGAGTGGTAACTACCGTAATTTCTATTATAAAGGTGGAAAGAAATATGCTCATACCATTGATCCAAAGACTGGATATCCTGTACAGCATTCACTCCTTTCTGCAACTGTCTTAGCTAAAAACTGTGCTACAGCTGATGCTTATGCCACTTCGTTTATGGTGATGGGTATCGAGAAAGCACGTAAATTACTCGAACATCATCCAGAGTTGATGGCTTACTTCATCTATTCTGATGCGAAAGGTAATTTGCAAGTATGGTATAGCCCTTCAATGAAAGGAAAAGTTGTTAAATAAAAATATAGCCGCTTTCTCGCTTGAGAAGGCGGCTATATATGTTTTTTATTACTATGCTTCAACTCTACGATAAACTTCTCGAACTGCCACTTTTCATCGGTATTAGTACGGATGAATTGTCAGATATCGTAGGGCAAACAAAGTTTGGCTTTCATAAACTTGTTGCAGACAAACCGCTTGTAAGCATGGATGATAAATGTACACAGCTATTCTTTCTAATGAATGGTACGCTTCGTGTGATAAGTCATGCTGATAACCATCGTTATCGTATAGAGGAAGAATTGTCGGCACCAGCAGTTATTCAGCCCGAACACTTCTTCGGACTTATGCAACGCTATACAAAGGATTTTATCGCGCAGACAGATTGTAGTCTGCTTTCGTTGGATAAGTCAGAGGTGTTACGTCTACTTGATAATTATCTTATTTTCCGCCTTAATCTTCTTAATAGTATTTCTATGCAAGCACAGCGAATGAGTCATATCCCATGGAGGCAACAGCCCAGTGACATTCGCCAGCAGTTTGTTAATTTTTTACGTCTTCGCTGTCTTACACAAGCAGGTCGTAAAGTGTTAAGGATAACGATGGAAGACCTTGCTCAAGAGTTACATCAAAGTCGTCTTAATATCTCTCGTATGCTCAATGCTTTACAACGTGATGGGCTGTTAACAATGAGTAGGGGAATTATTACTATTCCGCAGTTGGAAACCTTAAGAGGATAGATGTCTTCTCTTATATTCTTTTACTAATATTTAATTTGATATTAGTACTATTCAGTTACTTTTTCTATATTAATTAGTTATTAATGCCTTATTGTTTAAGTGTAACAATGAGTTTCTTTTACTCCCTTTTTTACACGTGTTGATGATTAGCACATATGGTGCTGGGGCTTAGCACATCTCGTGCTGATGGTAAACACCAATCGTGTTGGGCGTTAATCAGCTTATTATTTCTTAATGTTTTTTATCATCTTGTCGGCATCTTGTATTGTCTTTGTAATATGATGTAGCTCGCTATGCCTTCGTTACAAAGACAGACAAAAACAGAATCAGATTAGTTTCTAATGAGTCAATTTGGGTTTAAGTTGTAGAGACTTATTACTCTACATGTAATATAGAAACAAAATTGCGTTAAATTCCACCTCTTTATATAGTATATTTCCTTTTTTTGAGTTATCTTTGTAAATTAAATTAAGAGAAAGTAGAAAAAGAAATGATAGATAATATAACAGGGGAGAAAGAGCGTATAAATCCTTTCTTCCTACCTTATGATACACCGCATTACACGGTACCTTTCAACCGTATTACTCTTGCTGATTATGAAGAGGCAATGATGGAAGGTATTCGCCGTGAAGACGAGCAGATTGAGAAGATTATTAATAACCCCGATGAATCAACCTTTGAGAATACGATTATACCAGAGGATGAGGTTAAAGGACGTAAGCATTACTATAATCTTCTGAGTCGTGTGGAGAGTGTATTCTTTAATATGCTCAGTGCTGAAACAAATGATGAAATGGACGCTTTGGCACAGAAGATGAGTCCTATTCTCACTAAGCATGGTAATGATGTTAGTTTAAATCCTAAGATTTTCGAACGTGTCAAGTATGTCTATGAACATCATGGAGAGTTGACACCAGAGGAAAATTGTCTGTTGGAGAAAAGTTATGAGGGCTTCGTGCGTAGTGGTGCCTTGTTGGATGAAGCCGGAAAGGACCGTTTGCGCAAGCTTACTGAGGAAGCCTCAATGCTATCATTGCAGTTCTCACAGAATGTTTTGAAGGAGAATAAAGCATATACTCTGCACATTACTGATGAGCAACAGCTTGATGGACTTCCTAATACCGCACGTGAAGCGGCACACGAAGCTGCAAAAGAACATGGACTAAAAGGCTGGGTATTTACTTTGGATGCCCCGAGTTATGGCCCATTTATGATGTATAGTACTCAGCGTGAACTGCGTAAAGAGCTCTATATGGCTCGCAACACGCTCTGTATAAAAGACAACGACACAAACAACCTTGAACTTTGTAAGCGTCTGATAAATCTTCGTAGAGAGATGGCTCAACTTCTTGGTTATGATACCTTTGCTGATTATGTGATGAAACATCGCATGGCTACGAAAGTTGAGAATGTGTATAAACTTCTTAATGACCTTATTGAGGCTTATAAACCAAAGGCTATTGAGGAGCGTGAGGAAGTAGAAGCTTTAGCTAAGGAAGAAGAGGGGGCCGCCTTTAAGATGGAGCCTTGGGACTTAGCTTATTATAGTCAGTTACTGAAGAAGAAGAAATACGACCTTGATCCCGAGATGCTTCGCCCTTACTTGGAGTTAGGCAATGTAATCAAGGGAGTCTTTGGCTTGGCTACACGTCTTTATGGTATTACCTTCAAAGAGAACAAGGATATACCTGTTTATCATCCAGATGTAAAACCTTATGAGGTTTACGACAAGGACGGTAGTTATTTGGCTGTACTCTATGTTGACTTCCACCCACGTAAAGGAAAGCGTGATGGTGCATGGATGACAGAGTTCCAAGGTCAGTGGATTGAGCGTGATGGTACAAATGTACGCCCACATGCCTCTCTTGTTATGAACTTCTCTAAGCCTACAGAGGATAAGCCTGCATTGTTAAGATTAGGTGAGGTTGAGACCTTCTTGCATGAGTTTGGTCATTCGCTTCACGGTATATTTGCTAACACGCGTTTCGAGAGTCTATCAGGAACCAATGTTTGGTGGGACTTTGTAGAACTTCCTTCTCAGTTTATGGAGAACTTTGCTGTTGAGAAAGAATTCCTCCGTACCTTTGCTTTCCATTATCAGACAGGTGAACCAATGCCCGATGAGTTGATAGAAAAGGTAATAGCCAGCCGTAATTATGGAGCTGCAACAGCATGTTTGAGACAGGTAAGTTTCGGGCTCTTAGATATGGCTTATTACACACACAAAGAAGAGTTCACCGAGGATATCATCTCCTTTGAGAAGAAAGCATGGGCACCAGCAATTATTGATGAGCAACGTATGGATACATGTATGACTGTACAATTCTCTCATATTATGGCAGGAGGTTATGCTGCTGGCTATTATAGCTATAAGTGGGCAGAGGTCCTTGATGCTGATGCTTTCAGTGTATTTAAGAAAGAAGGAATCTTTAATCAAGCTACTGCACAGCGTTTCCGAGATAATATTCTCTCACGTGGTGGTACAGAACATCCTATGACTCTCTACAAACGTTTCCGTGGACAAGAGCCAACTATTGATGCGTTGAAAGAGAGAGATGGACTTACGAAAGGGCAGTAATAGTTTTGAAAATCGGATAATAGATAATGGATAATAGCTATTTTGCTGTTTGTTTCCATGTTTATTTATAAAATCTATCAATAGAATGAATAACGAACATATATCAAAATACTCATCAGCATCTTCTTCTGTAGAGGGAAGAGGTAAGGCTGCTGTTGACTATCGTTACCTTCGAATGGCACGTATTTGGGCTGAGAATTCTTATTGCAAACGACGTCAGGTAGGTGCCTTGGTTGTGAAGGATAAGATGATTATTAGCGATGGCTATAACGGTACACCGAGTGGTTTTGAAAATATATGTGAGGATGAATCTGGCGTAACAAAGCCATACGTCCTCCACGCTGAAGCCAATGCTATTACGAAACTTGCCCGAAGTGGTAATAATAGTGAAGGTTCAACGCTTTACGTAACAGCTTCTCCTTGTATTGAATGTGCAAAGCTCATTATTCAGGCAGGTATTCGACGAGTTGTTTATGCCGAGAAGTATCGTCTTACTGATGGTATAGATTTGCTGACAAGAGCTGGAGTTGAAGTAGAGTATAAAAGTCTTGAGGATGGCAGTAGTTCTTCTTCAGCGTCTTTATAAACAAGAATAAGAATTTGAGTAAACTGTTGGAGTATAATCAAATAGGTCTCATACCTAATATAGTTTATCCCCACTGTTAATAAAACAAAGTATAACAAGTATTTATCGAATCCCTCTTGGTGCTTTCATCTTATCTGGAAGAGTGGGGGGGTAGGCTTTTATGAATCAGAGTAAAAACAATCATTTCATGCCGTTACTGATGGCACTATGTGTTGTCGTCGGTATTCTTATTGGTACTTTCTATGCCAATCATTTTTCAGGTAATCGTCTAAATATCATTAATAGTGGTAGTAGTCGACTTAGTAATCTGTTGCATATCATCGATGATCAGTATGTTGATTCTGTTAATATCGATGAACTTGTTGATAAGGCTATTCCTGAGATTCTGTCAGAGCTTGACCCACATTCTGTCTATATCAGTGCAAAGGATGTGCAGCTGGCTACGGATGACTTGAAGGGCTCTTTCTCAGGTGTTGGAATTGAATTTACTATTCGTCAAGATACATTGCGTATACAGAATGTTATCAAGGATGGACCCGCAGATAAGGCTGGTTTGTTAGCAGGTGACAAGGTTGTTAGTATCAATGGTAAATCGTTTGTTGGTAAAGATGTTACAAACGAGGAAGCTATGCACCGTCTTAAGGGTCCAAAGGATTCGAAGGTAAAGATTGGTGTTAAGCGATATGGTGAAAAGGGAGTAAAGATGTTCACGGTAACACGTGGTGATATTGCTGTGAAGAGTGTCTCTGCTGCATATATGCTTAATGATACAACAGGCTATATTCGTATCAAGAGTTTTGGTGAAAGAACTTATGCGGAGATGTTAGCAGCTTTGCAAACTCTCAATATTCGGGGTGCAGATCACTTGGTTATTGACCTTCGTGATAATGGAGGTGGTATCTTGGAGTCTGCTGTACAGATGGCTAATGAGTTCCTTCCAAAGAATCGTCTGATAGTTTATACACAAGGTAGAAAGAGTCCTCGTGTTAATTATCGTAGTGATGGTAAGGGAAGCTATCAGCATATTCCAATGGTTGTACTTATCAATGAGGGTTCGGCTTCTGCTGCAGAGATCTTCGCTGGTGCTATGCAAGATAACGATCGTGCAACGATTGTTGGTCGTCGTTCCTTTGGTAAGGGATTGGTACAGCAGCAAATTCAGTTTAATGATGGCAGTTTGATTCGATTGACGATAGCACGTTATTATACTCCTTCAGGACGTTGTATCCAAAAGCCATTCAAGCCTGGTGATAATGCTGACTATGAGAATGATATTCTCACACGTTATCAGCATGGTGAGTTCTTCTCTCAGGATAGTATAAAACATGAGGGACCAGCTTATCATACAGTAAACGGACGTACCGTATATGGTGGCGGTGGTATTACGCCAGACATCTTTGTACCAGAGGATACATCAAAGGTAACTTCTTATTATAAGGAAGCTGTGATGAGTGGTCTTATCCTTCAGTATGCTTTCAATTATACTGATAGTAATAGAAAGAAACTCAGTAGCTTTGGAGAAATGAAACCTTTGGCAAACTACTTGGAGCATCAGAACCTTGTAGGTGACTTCGTTAACTTTGCAGAAAAGAACGGATTGCGCAGACGTAATCTCATGATTATGCGTTCACACTCACTTCTGCAGGATTATCTTAACAGCCGTATCATTTATAATATACTTGATGAACAGGCTTGGATAGAGTATGTGAACCGTGACGATGCAACTGTAAAAGAGGCTATCAGAGTGTTCCATATGCCTTCTCTACTTTTGCTTAAACCAAAGCAGAAGGCTCTGAAGCATTCTGATTCTCTACGTAAAACAATCCCTCTACGTCGATGATACAGTCTGATAAAAAGTCCTTACGGAAAGAAGTGAGGGCACGTAAGAAGCAGTTTTCTACAGAAGAATTGATAAATGGGTCACGTCCACTTATCCAACGAGTACTCAATCACCCACGTCTTCAAAGTGCTAAGACAGTTCTTCTGTATAATTCGTTGCCTGATGAGGTCTATACCCATGACCTCATCAAGCAACTTCATAATGAAGGAAGGACTGTTCTTCTTCCTGTTGTCATCAGCGATACCGAAATGGAACTTCGACTCTATCGTAATCCAAATTCCTTTGAAACGAGTAGTTATGGAATACTTGAGCCTATAGGTGAAGCTTTTACGGATTTCTCTTCTATAGAATTTGCGCTCATTCCAGGTATGGCTTTTGATAAGGAACGGAATCGTCTTGGACGTGGAAAAGGTTATTATGACCGTTTTCTTCCTTTGCTCACAAATGCATATAAGGTTGGTATCTGTTTTCCTTTTCAGTTCCTTCCACACATACCAACTGAAGAGACGGATATAAAGGTAGATGAATGTATCTACTAAGAGTATGAGAATCTGTGGAAAAATCACTTTACTATAAGTCAAAAAGATAGTGTATTGTATCTTTAGAATTTATAGATAATGTCAAAAAATATTCTTGCAATAAAAGTAGTTAGTGCTTAATTGGATTCCAATTAAGCACTAATTGTATTGTAAAAGGTGCCCTTTTGAGGTCTAACTAACGCCCTTTTGAAAGCCAACTAAGCACCTTTTCTTATGCTGCATTGTAAGATATTGAATTACAGTTGGTTACAGGTGTGTTAAAGAAAGCCGTTTTATATCGTCTTCTAACAGGCTTTGTAGAACAAAATGTAAAAGAAATTCTAACCTTAAAAGCCGTAAAAGTGAGGTTGTATAGCTGCTTTATGGTGACAGATGATATAGTGTTTCAGTGCTACCTCTCTAAAGTCTTTGTTTCGAAAATATTTGTATTAAACCAAGTCTTCGTATGCTTGGTTCATTTCATTCATGAGGTGTTCAAAGTTATCAGAGTTTAATGATACCTTTCTGAACATCATTTCCAAATTCTCCTCTTCAAACTTTACAGGCTCTTCATGCAGAAGTGTCATCATTCCAGCAATCATCAAACGGTATACAGTTGCCTGGTGCAATCCATTAATCTCTGTCTTTGCTTGTGTTACTCCAGCTGCATAGGCTTGCATTTGTACACGAACGATAGAGCGGATAGCCAGTGAAACAGGAACGTTGTTTTCATGTCCTAAAGTAGGGCAATCAGCAAAATAGTCTTCAGCAGACTGTAAATGTCCGTCAAGCAGAGCAAACATCTGTTTTTGATATTCGGCTGTTACAAGGTCATATAACTCCTTACTCCCACAGGCATAACGCAATAAAATCTTTGCAGAAGTTGTCTCAGAGAAATGACGTCGCTTCATATCTTCTGCCACAGTATCAAGGTCTGAGTAGTTCAGACGGATAAGGACAGGAAAGAGTACAGATACAAAATGACCTGAAAGGTTATCAAAATTGTTAACCAATAATTGCTTGTATTCCTTTGGTTCTAACCTTTTCTTCCCTGGATACAAGGCATCAGCCAGTCCCGAGAAGAATGCATGAAAGTAGCCCCTGACCATTACAGAGGCTACTCTTGAGCGGTTTATTTCCGTTATTCTCATATATTATTTTTCTACTATCTATGTCCACCAAATCGACTATTATTCGTTGGTGCATCTGAACGGGTTGAACCCGATAGTGACTGATTCGAATTCATTGGAGCGCTTGGTACTGATGAGCGAGAAGCATTACCAAATGAAGACTGATTAGAATTCATTGGAACACTTGGTGCTGATGAGCGAGAAGCACCGCCAAATGAAGACTGATTAGAGTTCATTGGAGCACTTGGTGCTGATGAACGAGAAGCACTTCCAAATGAAGACCTACTACCTGATGGCTGTGGAGGAGTAGAATACTGCTGCTGTTGAGGTTGATAAGTCTGTCTTTCAGACTGTGGTCTTGCTCCTCCAAATTGCTGGTTATAAGACCTACTTGGTGCAGTATTCATATTCTCTCTCCTTGCATTACCAAAGCTGCTATAGCCATTATTCTGCTGAGGAGCATTCCATGAACCACCATTTTGATAAACCTCTTGACTCGTTCTTGTACGGTTGGTTACCGTAGGTGGATTACGTCGAGCGCCAAAGCGTCCTGCATAATAGCTGTCATTGTATCTGTTTCTTCCGCCACGATAGGTGTAGTATTCTGCTGGGCGTGAACGGTAATAATAATTGCGGTCGCGGTAACGATTGTAAACGCGATAAGCATAATCATTATTGTACCAATAAACTGGACGGTAGAAGTAATCTTCACCTATGTAATAGTTATATTGGCGAGCATTCAATACATAGAACAAATCGCTGTTACGGCGTGCCCAATAATCTCCATAAAGTGAGCGTTCACCCTGCATATTAAGGAGATAGTCAAGATTTATCTCATACACAGCTTGATACTGTGCGTCGCTCAATCCAAGTTCATAAGCCATCTTGTCTGATAAGAAGAGTGCCTGTCGTCGCGCCTCTTCATATCCAATTCTGCCGTATGTACTGCTGTATCCAACATTATATCCATCGTCATATACAGAAACAGGACTACCATATCCACCCCCTGCAGAGAGGTATGCACCACATGAAGAAAGTGAAAGGCTTAAACAACCTAAAGCGAATGTATATAAAATATTCTTTTTCATATCTGTAACCTTTAAAAATGACTACTTATGTTATATCTCTATTGCAAAAGTAGTCGTTTGGTTTCAAATATCCAATAGGTAAATTCCTATTCCGTAAGGGAAAGTTCCTATATGTTATTCCACTTCCTCTACTATGGTGTTGGGAACTTCCTTCGACTTCAACATTTCGTCAAGACTCTTGAAAGTATAGGCAGCTTTATCCTTAACGAATGTCTTAGCAAAACGATCGCGTAGGCTCATTAGCTTCTGTACAGCCTCCTGGTAGGTTTCGGCTGTAATACGATCAGCCATTGCTTGTGCATTTACTGGTGTGAAGTCAAAGTATTGTACAAGGTATTGCTGGAACTGTCGACGCTGGTTCTGTGTCATTTCCTGCAATTGTACATTCATCTTATCCTTAGTGCGGTGTATGATGAAGATAAGCTCATCTGGCTCACCACCACGCTGGCCATGGTCATACTTCTTCTCATACTCAAAGTGACAATCACAGAAACCTTTCTCTGCAAGCTCCTTTAATTCCTGCATGGCAGGGTCAAGAACACGACGACAGAAGTCTGAGAACTTCTTATAGTTGTTCTCCAAACGAAGCATCTTGCGGAACTCCAAAGTCTTAATAACAGTACGACCTTTGTCCACCCATGACTCTATAAACATATAGATACGCTGGGTGTAGCGGTTTTTACATGCAAAGACAATCTGTTTGCCTAAGCGATGATAACCGAAGTCTAACGATACAAGACGCTCTGCAACACTATGATCAAGCTTCAATATAGCATATTTGTTATAAGAGCGATCCTCTGGAATATATACGTCACAAAGGTTGGTTGCCTTGGTGTACTTTCTTCCTTCAGCTGTCTTATAGGGTATTTCTACAGGAATAGAAGCAAGCATCTTCAGTGAATTTCTCAATTGAGGATAGTGATTTGGGTCGACACCTAATTCTTTGAATGGCAGTTTTATAGGCATACGTCCGTCCTCATCCAACTCGTCAGTGTGGAATAAGTCGAGCTGAAATCCTCGTTTGTTATTTAAAATACCATGTAAGATTGATTGCAGACTCTCAACAATAGACACCAGAATCCTCACCTGGATGAGCGAATAGTCATGACGCATCATCGTCACGGCGATAGGCTGAAGAAGCCATGTTTCTTCTTCTATAGGGATAAGGTCATTCGAGATAGTACGACTTTTCAACGGTGCTTTCTGTGCTTTTGCTCCACGTTTACGAGTAACCTTTCTAATGGCTGTTTTATCTGTTGTCATATCAGTTGTCTTAGCTTATCATGTATTTTATAACACTTTAGAAGTTACAAAGATACCGCTTTTATTTGGAACAAACCACTAAATAAACAAAAATAGTTCTCCCTTTGTAGCTTATAGCATATTATTCGAAAGAATTTTTGTACTAAGTCGTTCTTTTATTTACAAGATATGGTAAGGTGTTTAGTACTCAACACCATTGGTGTTAACCAACAACACCATTGGTGCTAAGCTATCGCACGATATGTGCGGGGCATAAACACATTCGTAAAAAGGTGAGAATTACCTGCCACTATCAAGATAAACACATCGTAAGATTATAGGTTTAGTAGAATATTAGATGATTAAGTAGCTCTTTTATAGTGTATTTTTTAGGATGATAATTAATGATAAAAAAATAAATACTTGACAATAACTATTGCATTATTGACTTTTTTTTTGTTATTTTGCATACGATATCATTACAACGTGACAAGATGAAGAATCAGAAAATGTACGAGCCCGATGATAAGATGATTTATCTTATCAGAGATAATTACGACCTGTTACAGAGCTTAGGGAGCTTTGGTATCAGCTTGGGCTTTGGTGATAAAACCGTGAGAGAGGTTTGTGATGAACAGAATGTAGACACTTATACATTCCTGGCTGTAGTTAATTTTACTATAAACGGATATAAGGCTTTTGATGATGTAGACAGATTGTCTATTCCAACCCTTATGCAATACTTACGAGCAAGTCATACTTATTACCTTGAATATAAGTTACCTTTCATACGTAAAGAATTGTGTGCTTCTTTGGATGAAACGGATAATCTTGCCCGTCTTATTCTCCGCCTCTATGATGAGTATGCTCATTCTATCCATAATCACATGCAATATGAGGAGAAGAATGTGTTTCCATATGTTGATAGCCTGCTGAAGGGTGAGGCAAATGATACATACGATGTTGAGACTTATTCTAAGCATCATAGCCAAACAGACGTGAAGTTACGTGAATTGAAGAGTATTATTATCAAGTATTTGCCTTCCGATGCGCATCATAACAACCGTCTTACTGCTACATTATATGATATATATAACTGTGAAGCATGGCTTGAACAGCATGCTTTGGTAGAAGAAGAAATCTTTATTCCAGTAATCAGACGCTTAGAACAAAAGAGTAAGCAAAATGATGTAAGTGTAAAGATTTCGAACATGATTACGCAGAATCCTGTGTCAAACGAGGTTCTTAGTGATCGTGAAAAGGATGTAATTGTGGCAGTTGCACAAGGAATGACAAACAAGGAAATAGCTGACCATCTGTGTATTTCAACTAACACGGTGATTACGCATCGACGTAATATCGCTCGTAAGTTGCAAATACATTCACCAGCAGGATTAACAATCTATGCAATTGTTAATAATCTTGTGGATATCAGTAGCGTGAAACTTTAATAGAAATCTGTTAATAGGGTGGGTAGTCACCCTATTACTCTATAAACAAAACGATGGAGCATCCAGTTAATATGAATATGGGACGTCCCAAGATAGCGATAGTTGACGCTAACACACTTGTTGTGTTAGGATTGAAGCAGCTATTACAGAATGTTATGCCTATCATGACTGTTGATTCTTTTTCAAGCTTCCAGGAGTTCGAAAAGGCACAGCCAAATTCGTATTATCATTATTTTGTGTCACAAGTAATTGTCTTAGAAAATAGACAATTCTTCTCTCAATGTATCCACAAGACCATTGTTCTGACTATTACTAAGGACCCAAATGCACAGCTTTCTGGTTTCCATAGTTTTTGTATTAATGTTCCAGAGGATGAACTTGTCAAGGCTATTCTGAAGATAGTACAGTATGGTCACTCTGGTGGTAAGAACTTACCGGAACTCCCTCAAGTATTAAAGAATAAGATCTTAAGCAATCGTGAGATAGAGGTTTTGTCTTTGATAGTTCAAGGATTGATTAACAAAGAGATTGCTGAGAAGTTGAATATCAGTCTTACAACAGTTATTACTCACCGCAAGAATATTATGGACAAGCTTGGAATGAAGAGTGTGTCAGCCTTAACCATCTATGCAGTGATGCATGGTTATATTGATATCAATAAGATTTGATATGGCTAATTTGCTATTTTCTATCCGTTATAGGAATGGAGATAGCAGATGAGCAAACCAGCCACGGAAACGTTGCCATGGTGTACGCCACTGTTTCCACTTTGCTTCTGTAAGCTTAAAACTATCTTTCTTTTGGGCTTCAAAGAGTTCATCCAACTCATTTGTTGTACAAGCATCAACTATTACTGCATTCTCTTCACGATCCCATCGTAGGCTTCTTGCATTAAGATTGGCTGACCCAACAGTACAGAATTGTCCGTCTACAGTAATAATTTTTGTGTGATGAAAACCTTTTTCATACATCCAGATTGTACAACCTTTCTTCATTAATTGATGTGCATTATAGAATCCACAATCGGGAGTAAGAGGAATATCACTCTTTACACTCAGTAGGATTTCTACTTTTACACCTCGTTTTACGGCATTTCTTAATGCTTTTTTCAAGGCTCTGCTCAGTGTAAAATATGGGTTGATAAGTTTTATACTGTCCTTTGCATCATTGATAGCATTCACATAGAAATAACGGATAATATCCTTTGAAATGTGTGGTTCACGGTTAATAATACCCACCATTTTACTTCCTGCACTTCCACAAGTGTCAGGTTTCAAGCCTTTTATGTAATCAGCGTTAGAGATTCCACGATAATATTTAGCACCATGTATTCTCTGTCCAGATACTAAAAACCACATATTAAGAAAGATGTTCTGCAATGTATTTACCTCGTCTCCCTCGATTCTACAATGCATATCATGCCATGAGCCAACAACTTCAGTACCATTAATATAATAGTCAGCTACATTCATTCCACCCGTATATGCAACCTTTCCATCTATAACAACAATCTTACGGTGGTCACGATTGAATATATCATGTAGCCAAGGGAACTCCATTGGCTTAAACTCATATATCTCAATGCCCTTTTCACGAATCGCTTTTAGGTGGCGTTTCCTCATGGGACGGTTGTTACTTGCATTGCCAAAGCCATCAAAAACAGCTCTAACTTCAACTCCTTCTTTCGCTTTTGCCGCTAAATGTTGTATGAGTTCGTCATTGATAGAATCATTTCGAAAGTTGAAGTATTCCAAGTGAATACTCGAACGTGCTTGATCAATAGCCTTGAATAAATCATTAAACTTATCTTTACCTGTCGTAAGTAAAGTTACTGAGTTGTTATGAGAGAAGTGTACATTCTTCTTGCGCAGTTGATTCACAATCATAGAATCGGCTCTATTCGCAAGTATCTCATGCCCTTCAGTCACAGTGTTTTCTGTCTCTGTTTGTGCTAAAAGGTATGTTGGGAATAGTATGTAACATAATACCATCACCCATGTAATAGCTTTTTTTGTATTAAAGTTCACTTTTCTTTCTCTCATTTTCGTCAATGGCAAACAATAACCTATGGCAAACAAAGGTTATGTTGCCCAATATAAATATCGTAGATAAGATAATAAAAACTATCTTTACAGCATACAACTATAATGGTCAACAACACCTAAGAAGTGTCTTTCCTCATCGCATACTAACACTGTGTGTACCTTATTCTGCTGCATAATCTGTTGAATCTCTGTAATCTTCGTAGTTGGTAAGACTATCTTTGGTTCTCTTGTCATTATATCACTGACCGTATGATCAAAGAACTCAGCCTGCCAACGTTCCATAGCTCTACGGATATCTCCATCCGTTATCAAGCCTATCACCTTCCCATTGTCAAGCGATACACCCAAGCCAAGCTTACCCTTACTTACATGTATGATGGCTTCCCCTAAGTGCATATCCTTTGGAATAATAGGAAGTTCATCAGAACGCATTACGTCTTGTGCTGTAGTCAATAAGCGTTTTCCCAACTCTCCACCAGGGTGGAACTGTGCAAAGTCCTGTGGCTTAAAGTTGCGTACACGCATAAGCGCAATCGCTAAGGCATCACCCATGACAAGAGCTGCCGTTGTTGAACTGGTTGGAGCAAGGTTAAGAGGGCACGCTTCTTTCTCGACCCACACTTTCAAATGGGCTGTAGAATACTTTGCCAATAATGAATTCGGATTGGCACTCATTCCAATAATAGGAATATTCATGTGAAGTACCATTGGAATGAAGCGGAGTAGCTCGTCTGTCTGTCCAGAATTAGATAATGCTAATACAACATCATCCTTTGTCATCACACCCAAATCGCCATGATAAACGTCCAGAGGGTTAACAAAGAATGCAGGTGTACCCGTAGAAGAAAGGGTTGCAGCAATCTTAGCACCTATATTTCCGCTTTTGCCAACACCCGTGACAATAACCTTACCAGTACAATGGAACATTAGGCTAACAGCCTTATCAAAGTTCTCATCTAACTGGTTTATCAGATTAAGTGTAGCTTCAGCTTCTTCTTTGATACACTGTGTTGCATATGCTCTGACCTGTGTCAATCTTTGTTCTGCTTCGTTCATACCAGTTTTTCTATTAATTCATCTAACTTCTCAAGTTCCAACATATTAGCTGCATCTGATAGTCCTGCGTCTGGAGTAGGGTGAACTTCAAAGAAGTAGCCTGTAGCACCAAAGGCTTTAGCCGCTAATGCCATCGAAGGTACAAACTTACGATCGCCAACCGTCTTACCATCTCCTGCACTTGGACGCTGTACACTATGCGTACAATCCATAATAACATTCGAAACGATTTCTTTCATATCAGGGATATTACGGAAGTCAACAACGAGGTTATTATATCCAAAACTATTTCCACGTTCAGTCAACCACACATCCTTAGCCCCACTTTCGTGACACTTTTGTACAGGATAACGCATATCTCTACCACTAAGAAACTGTGCTTTCTTGATGTTTACAATCTTACCAGTCTTTGCTGCAGCCACTAATAAGTCAGTCTGACGACAAAGGAAAGCAGGAATCTGAATAACGTCAATAACTTCTCCAACAGTCTCAGCTTGATAGCTTTCATGAATATCGGTTAGCAATCGTAATCCGTACTTCTCCTTGATTGTTTGAAGCATCATAAGTCCTTTGTCAAGTCCTGGACCACGGAAAGAGTGTATGCTTGTACGATTAGCCTTATCAAAGCTTGCTTTAAAAATGATATCTATATCGTATTTCTTATTAAGCCTAACCAACTCTTCTGCAACCGTGTTGAGTAGTTCTTGGCTTTCAATAACGCAGGGACCTGCAATGAAAGTAGGTTTATTCATCATAATTCAATAGTATATAATGCTCCTGTTTCTACAAAAATATTGATATATTCTCTCAAGAGTTACTGCAAAGTTATATATAATAAGGTGAACAGACAAATGATTAACGTTCATTTAGATGTTTAAAGTAAAACTTATGCATAAAATTTGGTTGTTTAATAGAAAACCTTTTACTTTGCACCCAGAAAATAACGCTTATTACCTCTTTATGAGTGGTATGTAGCATAAGGTAAATAGATTTAATTCAGTATTAATTTAAAAGTTTTCTATTATGAAAAAGATTTTATTGTCATTTGCTGTAGTATGTGTATCACTTGCAGCAAGCGCACAGGGTTATGTTGGTGGTAGCGTAGGTATTGCTTCATCAAAGATTGGTAATTCAGAGAACGTAACAACTTATCAGGTTCTCCCTGAGGTTGGTATTAATCTCGACGAAAACTTGGCAATCGGTACAGTAGTTGGTTGGGGTAAAGGTAACCCTGTTAACATCGAGAGCGAGAACTCAGTTAACAACTACTTTAAGTTGGAGCCATACGTTCGTTACACTTTCGCACGTAGCAAGTATGTAAATGGTTTCATTGATGGTGGTTTTGCTTACCAGCACTATAGAGGTGGTACAAACGCATGGTCTGTAGGTTTGAAGCCAGGTGTTGCTGTAAACGTTAGCCCAAAGGTAAGCCTCGTAGCTCACGTAGGTTTCGCTGGTTGGAAGTCTGTTAAGCAGAAGGGTTCAAGCGTAGATGCTCACACTTGGGGTGCAAGCCTTGATGGCAACAACATTACTTTCGGAGTTTACTACAACTTCTAATAAGTTGAATTGAACAAAGATTAAGTTATATAGAGGGATGCATATTGCATCCCTCTTTTTTTATATTATAATACTAACCATTGGTCTTATATTTGTCAATATTTCTTCTCTTCATCAAGTCTAATCAATGCTTAACTGTATCTCTATTAAGCCTTACTTGGTTTTAAAAGATGCCCTTTTGATCTCTTATTAACGCCTTTTTAAATGCTAAACAAGCATCTTTTACTTCTGTAATATGTAATCAATTGATTTTATGATAGTTATAAGTATCTTTGAAAAGCGTATTCTTGAGTTTTTTTTAATTAAGATTTATGTTGTTATTCTGTAATAATTTTTTTAGCATAATAGCTGTTGATATATGTAGAAAAAACAAGTAATAAGTTTCTTATTACATACTGGTACTCATCGTTCCAAACGTTGAGTTGCATTCTCTCCAATAATATATAGCTTGGAGTTTGCCCTTCGCACCATTGGTGTTAAGCCTTCGCACCACACGTGCTAAGCCTCAACACAATCGTAGGAGAGGGTAAAAAGGCTTATAATCGTCATCATATATATGACGAAAAGCCTTTTCTGACTAATAAAATGGAGTGTGTTTTACCTACCTATAGTCCTTATACCTAAGTAAATAGGCTAATATGTTAGCTTTCTTGTTGATGCTTAATTGTAATCTCACGCTGTGGGAATGGGATTTCAATGCCGTTATTGTTCAGCGTATCATAGATACATTCCATAACAACTGATATATCATTTCCCTGTGTTAACACATTTAGCCAAACAAGAATCTTCAGTGTGATACAGCTATCATCGAAGCTTTGAAGTCTAACAATAATATCTTTTTTCTCATTAGTGATGCCAAGTTTAGCAATAGCATCTATAAGTAGTTCTCTTACTTCTTTTACATTCGTACCGTATGCAACACCAACTTGAATAGTTCCTACCTCATAACCATCGTTCTTAGTCATGTTTTTATAGTTCTTAGTGAAGAGTTGTGAGTTTTGGAAAGCAATCGTAGAACCATCAAGTGCATCAATCACTGTCGAGGTATAGTTTATGGAACTTACCTTACCACGTATACCGTCACAGATGATATAATCGCCAATCTTAATACGTCCAGCCATCAAAGAAATACCATAATAAATGTTCTCAAGAATATCCTTCATGGCGAAACCGATACCCGTTGACAAGCCACCTGTTACAACAACTAACCATGTGCTGCTGACTTTAAAGAAACCAAGTGTAATCAATAGCCAAGCTCCCCACACGATTACTTGTAATACGTTGATATACATCGTAGCACGTGCTTCGGCTGTAGATGGGTCATTGCGTTTGAGATATAACTTGATAGCATCTCGAATCGTTAGATTCAGATAATTAAAGATGAACCATAGGATAGTTACCACAGCTATTGAGTAAACACTAATCTGTATCTTATCAGAGTCAATAAAGTTGGCGCGGAATAAGTTCCATGTCAATCCACTAAGATTAAAGACATCAGTTGCCCAATAAATAGCAAGGATAAATGATATTACCAAAGCTGTTGGAATGAGAACAATGTCAACAAAACGAAGAAGCCATACCTTTGCTGGTGATAGTTTCTTTATTGGATGTTTCTCCCTGTACTGGTTGAGGTAGTCTTTGAAGAAAGCAATTGTAAGAATACAAGCCAACTGCATTGACCACCATATGATTACCTGAACGGCAAACATTGTATATCCAATCGATGCACTTATAAGTGAGAAGATGAATACAAATTGAGAGATATATGCAAAGTTTAAGTCGTAATGAGGTACAAGTTTATGATATTTGTGTATCATTCTTGCCTGCCACAATGTGTCTATGAATAATATAGGTGTGAAGAGAAGAGTTACGACTGAGCTTGGTAGCATCACGATACGAAACGCAATGACAAAGAAGCCAATCATAATCAGGGGATAGTAAATACGGTAAGCATTATGTGTCTGTGAACCTTCTACACGCAGAAGCAATGATGCAAAAATGACTGATAGCATCCATGTGTACTCCAAAAGTAGGCTGCATGCCATGTGTACGAAGTTAGAAGGCGAGAACAATCGGATAATAATAAGTACTATACTAAATGTGATGACAGAAGCAAGCATAATAATACAAGTACGCTTGGCAAGGAAACTTTGATTCTTCTGCTCGAAACGATTTGTCTTCATGACTCGCGTCACAAGGAATCGAATACTCAGATAATTAATGATAATGGCTATCAAACCATAAATCAGAATCATACTGAAGAGTGTAATAATCCATTTTACATCCCATTGAGAGACTACGACGGTGTTTGGAGTATATTTCTCAGAGAGTGTCGTGTTCATCTGACTAAGACGAAAACGAACTGACTTAAGAACCTTGAAGTAGCTATCTCCTGTGTTTGTAAAGATGCCTGACTGAATCTCGGCATAGCGTTTTTGGGCATAAGCATCAAGTGCCTGCAACTGATGCTGGCTGTAATTGTAATATTGTATATATTCTTGATAAGAATCATTGCGCTCCTTTAGCATTCTTCGAATACTTACAGCAAGAGTAAGACATACGTTTCGGTCAGTCTTCATTTTTTGAGTAAGACCGAAAGTGTACATCGTGCTAAGCACATTGACAAGGGAGTCGTAGCGTGCTATTTCTTCGTTACTTTCCGTGATAAGGTCATGAAACGGACGTGTTTTTGTTTGGAAGTCTTTCCATAATTCGGTTGCTTGTTGGCAAGCATAGGTAAGGTCAAAGATGTTGTCCGTCTTCTGTGAGTAAAGCATCAATGATACCTGAGCAGACTTTTCACCAATTTCTTTTAGCTGATTTGTCACTTGCTCAGTTATGAATCTTGACTTATTCAGTTGTTTTGTTTGTTCAAGATGTTGTGCAATCAATTCATGGCGTAGTACTTGGAGTGAGTTTTTCAGTGAGTCCTCCTGTAGTACAGCATTTGCTGGAAGGGTCAGGATAAACAGCAATATGGTGATAAAGAATAGCTTTTTGCGCATATCTATTTGTTGTAAAGAATAGTTTTTATGATTGTTTTAATGTCTACAAAGGTACACAAAGTTTATCATTTAGGCTTATATCGGAATGTAAAATGATACTAAAGATGTCTTTGTATGTGCATTTCTTGGGTTATAATTCATATAAATGAATAAAAAATAGTAAGTTTGCACGAAAAAATATACTATGATATTAATTGCTGATAGTGGAGGATCAAAGACAGACTGGGCATTGATTAGTTTGCCTACAGATACAAGTAAGTATGTTCTGAAAGTTCGTACACAAGGGATAAATCCTTTTCATCAGTCGAAGGATGTTATTTTGAAGGTGTTAGAGCAGGAGCTAAAGCCTGCGCTATGCAAGGCTACAGAGCAAAATGATAGCTTTTTACTAAAGAAAGATATAACAGAATGTGTTTCACAGATAGCTTTTTATGGAGCAGGCTGTACGAAGAATCTTTCTTCAGTTGTGAGTGAAGCACTTATGGTTTCATTCCCTTCAGCTTCGATAAAGGTGGAGAGTGACTTGTTAGGGGCTGCACATGCTGTCTGTGGATACGATGCGGGTATTGCTTGTATTTTAGGTACTGGTGCCAATAGCTGTCAGTATGATGGCGAGAATATTGTGGCAAACGTTCCGCCTTTAGGTTATATTTTAGGAGATGAAGGTAGTGGAGCAGTACTTGGCAAGTTGCTACTCAATGGTATTTTTAAGGGTGATTTATCTACAGAGATACGCGATTTATATTTAGAGTGGAGTGGTTTAACCTATCCAGAAATCATAGATAAAGTTTATCGTCAACCGCTTGCGAATCGCTACTTAGGAGGTATTTCTAAGTTTATTAAAGAGAACTTACAATATGCTGAATTAGAATCTTTAGTAAGATTTAACTTCGATAATTTCTTTAAGAAAAATATCTTGAAGTATACAGCAACCTCAGTCCGTACAATTTCTGCTGTTGGGGGGATTGCAGCAGCTTTTGAAGAACAGTTAAGAATGAGTGCCAGTACTTTTAATTTTAAAGTTGGTAAGGTGATAGCTTCACCAATAGATGGATTGATAGAATACTATTCTTAATTTGTTTTCTTTCATGTAAGCTGTCGATAAGATATTTTCATGAACAACTTCATTAGTAACCTAATTGTCGTAGGAAGTAAACATGTCGTATTTGATAAACTTCGTATTATCGTCTTGTAAATCTGCCAATACATCGTTTGTAAAGTGGAGTTTGCAAAAAGTGGTATGTTTTTCTGCTTAATTTGCACACGTTCTCAAATATTTTTGTATCTTTGCACACGTTTTGAAACATGTTTTCTTAGAGCAAGATTGAACAATTAAATTATAGCTATATAAAGTTTATGTATTTCACACTTTTTGTTACCGTTTTGATAACGGCCGCATTCTTGGTAGTAGCAGCTTATGCTATTGCTAAATGGATTGGTCCGCGTTCATATAATCCGGCGAAGGGTGAGCCTTATGAGTGTGGTATCCCGACTTACGGAACCTCTTGGTTGCCAGTGCATATCGGTTACTACCTCTTTGCCATTCTTTTCTTGATGTTTGACGTGGAAACCGTATTCCTTTATCCTTGGGCTGTTGTTGTAAAAACATTTGGACCTCTCGCACTTGCTACGATTGGTTTCTTTATGTTGGTATTAGTATTTGGTCTTGCGTATGCTTGGCGGAAAGGAGCACTTGAATGGAAATAAGAAAGCCAAAAATCAAGTCTCTTCCATACGATGAATGGAAAGACAATGACACGCTTAGCAAAATGGCAAGCGAATTGAACGATGGTGGAACAAACCTCGTTCTCGGTAACTTGGATCAACTTATCAATTGGGGACGTAGTAACTCTCTCTGGTCACTTACCTTTGCAACATCATGTTGTGGTATTGAGTTTATGTCTGTTGGATGTGCGCGTTATGACTTCTCACGTTTCGGTTTTGAGGTAACACGTAACTCTCCACGTCAGGCTGACTTGATAATGTGTGCTGGTACTATCACAAATAAGATGGCTCCAGCTTTAAAGCGTTTGTATGACCAGATGGCTGAGCCTAAGTATGTAATTGCTGTTGGTGGTTGTGCTATCTCTGGTGGTCCATTCAAGGATAGTTATCATGTGATGCGTGGTATCGATGAGATTATCCCTGTGGATGTTTATATTCCAGGTTGCCCTCCACGTCCAGAGGCTATTATCTATGGTATGATGCAGCTTCAACGTAAGGTGAAGATTGAGAAATTCTTTGGTGGTGTAAACCACAAGCAGACTGCTGAGGAGCGTGAGTTGGGTAAAAGTAATGCCGAGCTTATCTTTAGTGAGAAGTTGGGTATTACCCCTGAAGAGATTAAGGAAAAGCGTGAAGCAGCTTGGGAAGAGTCACATAAACCAGTTCCTAAACTAGTTCGCCCTACAGCCAAACCTGAAGCAAAGCCTGTTTCTTCAACTCCTGTAGAGTCTGCTCCTAAGAAAGAAACGATTGTCGTTAACCAGCCAGTGACACAAGAAGATGTTGAGAAGTTGGGTAAGGAAATCGATCAGATTGATGCAGCAAGCAAGGCTGCAGATGAGACAGCTACTAACAATTAATATATAAGGTACGCGAGAATGAAATTAGAAAATAAAGAATTCGGTTTTGATAGCTTTGCTTCAGAAATGGCAAAGCTGAAGAATGAGAAGCATTTCGATTACCTTGTAACTGTTGTCGGCGAAGACTTTGGTGCAGAGGAAGGTCTTGGATGTATCTATATTCTTGAGAATACAAATACACACGAGCGTTGTTCTGTAAAGCAGCTTGCAAAGAAGGTAGGAGAGGAGCATGTGATTCCTTCTGTCTACAATATTTGGGCTGATGCTGACTTGTTAGAGCGCGAGGTCTATGACTTCTATGGTGTTAAGTTCCTTGGTCATCCTGATATGCGTCGTCTCTACTTGAGAAATGACTTTAAGGGTTATCCACTCCGTAAGGATTATGACATGGATCCTGCTAAGAACATGTATACTACGGAGGATGATGTAGAACTTGATACAACTACAGAGTGGAATCTTAATAAGAATGGTGAACTCGTTGGTACACAGCGCCCGCTGTTTACTGATGATAACTTCGTTGTAAATATTGGTCCTCAGCACCCTTCTACACACGGTGTGCTTCGTCTGCAGACGGTGTTGGATGGTGAGACGGTAACCAAGATTTATCCACACTTGGGTTATATTCATCGTGGTATCGAGAAACTTTGTGAACAGTTCACATATCCTCAGACCTTGGCATTGACTGACCGTATGAACTATCTGTCAGCGATGATGCATCGTCATGCACTCGTTGGTGTTATTGAGGAGGGTATGGGTATTGAATTGTCAGAGCGTATTCTCTACATCCGTACAATTATGGATGAGTTGCAGCGTATTGATAATCACCTCCTTTATACATCTTGTTGTGCTCAGGACTTAGGTGCACTCACAGCCTTCCTTTATGGTATGCGTGATCGTGAGCATGTGCTGAACGTAATGGAGGAGACAACGGGTGGTCGTCTGATTCAGAACTATTATAGAATAGGTGGTTTGCAGGCTGATATTGATCCGAACTTCGTTTCAAATGTTAAGGAGCTCTGCAAGTACCTACGTCCAATGGTTCAAGAGTATCTTGATGTCTTTGGTGATAATGTCATTACCCATGAGCGTTTCCGTAATGTTGGTGTTATGGATGAGCAGGATTGTATCAGCTATGGTGTGACTGGTCCTGCTGGTAGAGCAAGTGGTTGGAAGAATGATGTTCGTAAGAACCATCCATATGCTATGTATGATAAGGTTAACTTTGAGCAGATTACTTTGACTCATGGCGATTCTATGGATCGTTACTATTGTCATATTCAGGAGATTTATCAGAGTCTCAATATTATTGAGCAGCTCATTGATAATATCCCTGAGGGTGAGTTCTATATTAAGCAGAAGCCAATCATCAAGGTTCCTGAAGGACAGTGGTACTTCGCTGTTGAGGGTGCAAGTGGTGAGTTTGGTGCTTATCTGGATTCACGTGGTGACAAGACTGCATATCGTTTGAAGTTCCGTCCTATGGGTCTGACACTTGTTGGTGCTATGGATAAGATGCTACGTGGTCAGAAGATTGCCGACTTGGTGACTACTGGTGCTGCGCTTGACTTCGTTATTCCAGATATTGACCGCTAACAAGGTTATCATTAAAGTAATCAATTAAGAATTAAAATCATACTATGTTCGATTTTAGAATAGTAACAACATGGTTCGATGAATTGCTTCGCGTCACTTGTGGCTTGAGTAATTTCTGGACCGTTCTGATTGAGTGCGTTGCGGTGGGACTGGCAATACTTCTTGCTTATGCTTTGCTTGCAATTGTGCTTATCTTTATGGAGCGTAAGGTCTGCGCCTACTTCCAGTGCCGTATTGGTCCTGTCAGAGTAGGATGGTGGGGTACCTTACAGGTCTTTGCTGACGTATTGAAGATGTTGATTAAGGAAATCTTTGCTGTTGATAAGGCAGATAAACTGCTTTATTACTTGGCTCCATTCCTTGTAATTATTGCATCTGTCGGTACATTCTCTTTCCTTCCTTGGAATAAGGGAGCTCATATCCTTGATTTCAATGTCGGTATTTTCCTTGTAACAGCCATTAGTTCTATTGGTGTTATTGGTGTGTTTATCGCAGGATGGGGTAGTAACAACAAGTATTCAGTCCTTTCTGCTATGCGTGGTGCAGTACAGATGATTTCATATGAGTTGTCATTAGGTATCTGTTTGATTTCAGCAGTTATTCTGACTGGTACTATGCAGATCTCAGGTATTGTTGAAGCACAGACAGGTCCTTTGCAGTGGTTGATCGTACAGGGACATGTTCCTGCTACTTTGGCTTTCCTCGTATTCTGTGTAGCAGGTAATGCAGAGGCTAACCGTGGTCCATTTGACTTGGCAGAAGCTGAGAGTGAGTTGACTGCAGGTTACCATACAGAGTATAGTGGTATGGGATTTGGTTTTTATTACTTGGCAGAGTACCTTAATCTATTTGTTGTAGCAGGTATTGCAACTACTGTATTCTTAGGTGGTTGGGCTCCTTTGAACATTGGATTAGATGGCTTTGATGCTATTATGAATTATATTCCAGGTCTTGTTTGGTTCCTTGGTAAGACATTCGCAGTAGTATTCTTGTTGATGTGGATTAAGTGGACATTCCCACGTCTCCGTATCGATCAGATTCTGAAATTAGAGTGGAAGTATCTTATGCCACTATCATTGGTTATTCTCGTTTTGATGACTGTATGTGTAGCATTTGGTTGGACTATTCACTATTAATGGTTAAAGAGAATGGAAGATAAAAAACAATCATATTTTGGTGAGGTCGGGAGCGCACTCAAGACACTTGCTACGGGTATGAAGGTGACCATGAAGGAATACTTCACACCAAAATCTACCGAGCAGTATCCTGAGAATCGTAAGACAACCCTTCACGTAGCCAAGCGTCACCGTGGCCGTTTAGTCTTCAAGCGTGACGAAGAAAAGAATCACAAATGTACTGCTTGTACAATGTGTGAGAAGGCTTGTCCTAATGGTACTATCAAGATTCTTTCTGAGATGGTTACCAACGAAGAGACAGGTAAAAAGAAGAAGCAGCTCGTTGATTATGAGTATGACTTAGGCGATTGTATGTTCTGTGAGTTGTGTGTTAATGCCTGCAACTTCGATGCAATTGAGTTTACGAATGATTTCGAGAATGCTGTCTTCGACCGTTCTAAGTTAATCCTTCACCTTGATAAGGAGGTATATGAAGGAGGTTCACTGCCAGGTCTTATCGACGGTGGTGCAGACTGGAAGGTAGGAACATTCAATACTAAAAAGAAATAAAGGTTTAGAGATATGGCAAGATTAATTATGTTTGCGGTTCTCGCCGTTATTATACTGGCTTCAGCCGTATTCTGCGTGTCGACGAAGCGTATCATGCGAGCTGCGACAGCATTGCTGTTTGTGCTCTTTGGCGTTGCAGGTCTCTATTTCCTGCTCGATTACACATTCCTTGGTGCTGCTCAAATCAGTATTTATGCTGGTGGTATCACAATGATGTACATTTTTGCTATTCAGTTAGTAAGTAAGCGTACATTGCAAGGTCTTTCTGAGCGTTGGTTAGGAAAGCGTACTTTCCTTGCAGCCTTCATTGCTTTAGTTGGTTTTGGTACAGTAATCCTTGTTCTGTTAAAGAATGAAGTTTTGCGTCACACTGTAGTGAATGGTGATTCTTTATCAAATGAGGTTACAATGGAAACCATCGGTCGTAATTTGATGACAGCTGATAAGTATGGTTATGTTCTCCCATTCGAGTTCATCTCTGTATTCCTCTTGGCTTGTATCATTGGTGGCTTAGTTATATTGAATAACAAAAAGAAGGAGGATAGCAAATGATACCAGTAGGATATTTCTTTGTCCTTAGTGGACTATTGTTCTTTATCGGAGTATTTGGTTTCGTAACCCGTCGCAACCTTGTTGCAATGCTTATCTCCGTAGAGTTAGTTCTTAATAGCGTAGATATTAACTTTGCTGCATTCAACCGTCTACTTTTCCCTGATGGATATGAGGGTATGTTCTTTACACTCTTCTCTATCGGTGTAAGTGCTGCTGAATCAGCTGTTGCACTCGCTATTATCATCAATGTTTACCGTCATTTCCACAGCGATCAGGTGAACAGTATTGAAAATATGAAATTATAAAAAGAAACAAATATGTTTGATTACGCATTTTTGATACTTCTTCTCCCGTTCCTAAGCGCTGTTGTGCTTGGCTTGTTCGGTATGAAGATGCCTCGCAAGGTCGCTGGTATTATCGGCACTTGTATGTTGGGAACATTATTTGTGCTTAGCCTTTACACTGCTTACCATTATTTCTTTTATACTGGTGAGTATACAGCTATGGGCGAGACCTTCAATGTAACTGATGGTCGTTTGGCAAATGGTACATACCCAACTGTTACAGTCTTCAACATTACATGGTTGAAGTTTACTGAACTTTTGACATTCAACATTGGTTTCCGTCTTTCTCCAATCAGTGTGATGATGTTAATCGTCATTACTACTGTCAGCTTGATGGTTCACATCTATTCATTCGGCTATATGGCTGAACGTGATGAGAATTATAAGTTTGAGGAGTATGAGCACGGCTTCCAGCGTTTCTATGCCTACCTATCACTCTTTACGATGTCAATGCTTGGCCTTGTAGTGGCAACTAATATTTTCCAGATGTATCTCTTCTGGGAGTTGGTAGGTGTATGTTCATATCTGTTGATTGGATTCTATTATCCAAAGCATACTGCAGTTCATGCCAGCAAGAAGGCTTTTATTGTCACACGTTTTGCTGACTTGTTCTTCTTGATTGGTATCTTGTTCTTCAGTTTCTATGTAGGAACTTTCAACTATGATCTTAATGTTAATCCAGGTCTTGCTGAGACACTGAATGGCTTGGCTAAGAACCCACATTTGACTTGGGTACTCCCAACAGCTCTCTTCTTGATGTTCATTGGTGGTGCTGGTAAGTCAGCAATGTTCCCATTGCATATCTGGTTGCCAGATGCTATGGAGGGTCCAACACCTGTGTCTGCTTTGATTCACGCAGCTACGATGGTTGTTGCTGGTGTTTTCCAGGTTGCATCATTGTTGCCTATCTATGTACAGTTCGGTGCACAGGAGCAACTCCATTGGATTGCTTGGATTGCTGCTTTCACAGCTTTCTATGCAGCAGCAGTAGCTTGTGCTCAGCGTGATATTAAGCGTGGTTTGGCTTTCTCAACTATCTCACAGATTGCTTACATGCTTGTTGCGCTTGGTGTTTGCTTCTATGAGAAGGATCACGGTTCATTTTATAGTGCAGAATATCTCCACCATGGTGGTCTCGGCTATATGGCAGCAATGTTCCACCTCTTCACTCATGCTATGTTCAAGGCTCTGCTCTTCCTTTGCTCTGGTGCTATTATTGTTATCATTGGTAGCAACTTCAAGGAGTATATGGGTGGTTTGCACAAATACATGCCAATTACGAATATCTGTTTCTTGATTGGTTGCTTGGCTATTGCTGGTATTCCTCCATTTGCAGGTTTCTTCTCTAAGGATGAGATTATCTCAGCATGTAATGCACTTCCTGGTGTAGAAGGACAGGCTTTAAAGTGGATTATGACACTTGTAGCTGGTATGACAGCATTCTATATGTTCCGTCTCTACTATGTAATCTTCTGGGGTGAGTCTTATTACGAGCAGGACCCAGAGAATCGTCGTCGTCCACAGGAAGTACCTTTCGTAATGTGGGGTCCATTGGTATTCCTCGCAATTATCTCTATCACTGCAGGTTGGATTCCATTTGGTCACTTTGTAAGTGCTAATGGTCTCAGCTATGATATCCATCTTGACTGGAGCATCGCAACAACCAGTATCATTGCAGCAGTTATCGGTATTGCTCTTGCAACTTGGATGTACATGGGCAAGAAGCAGCCTGTTGCTGATGCTTTGCAGCGTACCTTCCCACGTTTGCACAAGGCTGCCCTCAACAGATTCTATATTGATAATGCATGGCAGTTCTTTACACACAAGATCGTATTCCGATGCTTCTCTATTCCAATCGCATGGTTCGACCGCCACGTTATTGATGGTACGTTTAACTTCATGGCTTGGGGTACACAGGAGGCTGGTGAGTCTATCCGTTCATGGCAGAGTGGCGATGTTCGTCAGTATGCCGTATGGTTCATCACTGGTACTGTAGCATTAACATTAGTATTACTTTGCTTGATTTAAAGAAATGAGTTGGATATTAACTGTATTTGTAATTATCCCCGTCCTGATGCTTTTCGCCCTTTGGGTAGCGAAGAATGATAATCAGGTACGCGGTGTGATGGTAGCCGGCTCTACGGCACTTTTGATAGGTGCAATCTGGCTGACTGTTTATTTCGTTCAGCAGCGCAACGCAGGTAATCATGATGCGATGCTGTTGACAAACTCCGTAATGTGGTTTAAGCCTCTAAATATCGCCTTCTCGGTGGGTGTAGATGGTATCTCTGTCGTAATGATCTTGCTTTCAGCAATTATCGTCTTCACAGGTACTTTTGCCAGCTGGCAGCTTGAACCAATGAAGAAAGAATACTTCCTTTGGTTTGTACTCTTGTCTTCAGGTGTATTTGGCTTCTTTATCTCTACGGATATGTTCACCATGTTCATGTTCTATGAGGTTGCGCTGATTCCAATGTACCTCCTCATCGGTGTATGGGGTACTGGTCCTAAGGAGTATTCAGCAATGAAGCTTACCTTGATGTTGATGGGTGGTTCTGCTCTTTTGGTACTCGGTATCCTTGGTATCTACTACTTTAGTGGTGCTACCACAATGGATGTAATGGAGTTAGCACGTATGCATGCTATGCCTAAGAATATTCAGAACATCTTCTTTCCGTTGGTGTTTATTGGTTTTGGTGTACTTGGTGCATTGTTCCCATTCCACACATGGTCTCCTGACGGTCACGCTTCAGCGCCTACAGCAGTATCAATGCTCCACGCTGGTGTTTTGATGAAGCTCGGTGGCTACGGTTGTTTGCGTATTGCAATGTTCCTTATGCCTGATGCTTTGGAGATGTGGGCACCAGTATTCCTTGTGTTGACAACAATCTCTGTAGTATATGGTGCACTTTCTGCTTGTGTACAGACCGACTTGAAGTATATCAATGCTTATTCATCAGTTTCACACTGTGGTATGGTACTCTTCGCTTTGGTTATGACCACACAGACAGCTATCACTGGTGCTATTCTCCAGATGCTTTCACACGGTTTGATGACAGCCTTGTTCTTTGCATGTATCGGTATGATTTATCACCGTGCAGGAACACGTGATGTTCGTTACCTTGGTGGTCTTATGAAGGTTATCCCATTCTTGGCTGTATCTTATGTAGTAGCAGGTCTTGCTAACCTTGGTTTGCCAGGCTTCTCAGGCTTCGTTGCTGAGATGACAATCTTCGTAGGTTCATTCGAGAATGCAGGTACATTCCATCGTGTAGCAACAATCATTGCTTGTACAGCAATTGTAATCACGGCTGTTTATATCTTGCGAGTAGTAGGAAAGATTCTTTTCCAGAAAATTCCAAATAAGAAGTTCTATGAGTTACATGATGCTACATGGGACGAGCGATTCGCTATCGGCTGTCTAATCTTCTGCGTTGCAGGTTTAGGTCTCTGCCCACTCTTCTTTGAGAATATGATTATGGACGCGGTTCATCCTATCTTTGATCACATCTTCACATATATACCAAATTTGGGTAATCTTTAATAAACTGGCGAAATGAATTATAGTGATTTCTTTAAGATGATTCCGGAGGCAAGTCTTATTGCCATCCTGATTGTTTTGTTCGTTGCTGACTTTGCAACGGCAAAGACAGAAGAACGCAAGTGGTTCAATCCGCTGGCTTCTGTACTCTTACTTTTGAACACCTTCGTGTGTCTTTATCCTATGGGCACACAGAGTCTGTTCGGTGGTATGTATGAAACAACACCTGCTGTTGATGTGATGAAGGCAATCCTCTCTATGGGTACCTTTATTGTTGTTGTTCAGAGTCGTGTTTGGGCTGCAAAGAGTGGTAAAGAATCTGAGTTCTATATGCTCATTGTTTCAACACTGCTCGGTATGTTCACCATGATGAGTGCAGGCAACTTCTTGATGTTCTTCCTCGGTCTTGAAATGGCATCTGTGCCTTTGGCATGTACTGTTGCCTTCGATATGTATCGCAAGAACTCTGCAGAGGGTGCAGCTAAGTTTATCTTGACAGCAACCTTCTCAAGCGGTGTAATGCTCTATGGTATCAGCTTCCTTTATGGTCAGTTTGGTACTCTCTACTTCGATGATATCGCTACAAAGATGCAGGCAACCCCATTGGTAATCATGGGTCTTGTGTTCTTCTTCAGTGGTCTTGGATTCAAGATCTCTCTTGTTCCATTCCACTTCTGGACAGCTGATACCTATCAAGGTGCACCAACAACTGTTACTGGTTATTTGAGCGTAATCTCAAAGGGTGCTGCAGCCTTCACATTGTTGAGTATTCTCTTCCATGTCTTCGGTGGCATGATGGAGTATTGGCACGTGTTGCTGATGATTGTAGTTGTTCTTTCAATTACTATTGCCAACCTTTTTGCTGTACTTCAGAATGAGTTGAAGCGTTTCATGGCTTTCAGTTCAATCTCTCAGGCTGGTTATATTATGTTGGCAGCTATTGGTAATAATTGGGCAAATTCAGTTGCTGCACTTAGTTACTACGTTTTGATTTATGTTGTTGCTAACATGGCAGTCTTCACAATTATCTCTGTTGTAGAACAGAATAATGGTGGTAAGACCAATATTGATGATTACAATGGTTTCTATCAGACTAACCCACGTCTGAGCTTCTTGATGACCTTAGCGATGTTCTCACTCGGTGGTATTCCTCCGTTTGCAGGTATGTTCTCTAAGTTCTTCATCTTCATGTCAGGCGTTAATGGTGCTGACATCAACACTACAATGGGAGCATGGGCTTATGGGGTTGTATTCATCGCATTGCTCAACACTGTTATCTCACTCTACTACTATCTTAAGATTGTAAAGGCTATGTATATTGTTCGTACAGACAATCCATTGCCAACCTTCAAGAGTGACTGTAACACTAAGTTCGCTTTGGCTGTTTGCATGGCAGGAATTCTCCTCTTTGGTGTTTGCAGCTTTGTATATGAGTGGATTGCGGCAGCAGTTTAATAGGCCACAGACTTATTAAATAAGTATATAAATCGCCCAAGGGGTCAATAAATCCTTGGGCGATTTTTTGTTTATTATGGTTTTTGAAGGGTGAGATATAATACCACTTTTTGTTTCAATTGGTCATTAATCTCTTATTATATGATGATTATAATGCCCTTTCCCCTCATCTTTTTCTGATGTATTATTATTTAGCACATATCGTGTTTGTGCCCAGCACGTGTTGTGCTGATAGTAAGCACCAATGGTGCTGAGTGCAAATTAGCTTGCAATAGGTTATCAATTGCGCGCAAAAATATTTACATAAATATAGTCTTATAAGCTTCAAAAAAGTAATATTGCTGTCCGATAAAACCTCTACATGCTGCAATACTCTCTCTCAATCCTGCTGAAATGCACATGATTAGTTCTAATTTCAAATTCCAAGCCCCCCTAGAATAATGACAACTCTTCTGGTGGGGCTTTTACCTGGCTAATCAATCTATCCCAGTCTCTATGTGGCTGCTCAAAGAATCTTTGTATTGAGACATAACTCATAAGTAGAATTCTTATCATTGTTGCCAAGCCTGAGAAACTCCAAGGTCTCTTTATTTTGTCCTTCACTAGTGTTATAAGCAGATTGGCTATAAGCGTAATCCATATTTGTATTTTTATAGCATTCGCACTCTCTCCATAGAAGTATCTTAGAGGGAAATTCTGTTTTATTTGCTTAAATAAGGTTTCTATTTGCCATCGTTTCTTATAGATAGCTATAATATCTTCTGCCGACATCTGAGAATCATTGGTCAGCAGAGATATTAATCTGATTTTCCCTTTCTTAGTCTTATCCTGATATGTAATTTTTCTTGCTTTATGGTAGATATCTTTTTCCTTTGTATGCTTATGAAAGATAATGGTTTCTACACGTACAGCTCCATAATCTGTAGTCATCTCATAATCTGTATCAGCAATTCTTTCAAAGCTAAGATTACTTTTCATCTTAGTTACATATATAACGCCTCTTTGCGTGAGTTCTGAGAACTTTTCATAGTTGATATAGGCCCTGTCAAAAGCAATCAGTTCCTCATTGGCGTATCGTTCTAGAATAAGTGCAAATTGGTCATGACTGGCTGCGGATGTGAACTTGATATCGCTTGGAACATTCTCATTGGCAAATATCTCTGTATGTACTTTTATTCCACCCTTTTTCTTACCAGTTTTGGGATTACGTCCTACTCCTTTAAAGACCAAGTTAGAAAACAGACTGATTGTCGTAGAATCTATTATCTTTAGATTCTTCAGCCATTTGGGCTGTCCACAATTTCGGCTGTCCGAGTAAAGCTCATGGCGGTATTTCTCATATAAGTTCATATAGATTGAACCGAATATCTCGGAATCTCGACGTTTGTTTGCATCTGACAAGGTACTTCGATAAGGAAAATGCTTTAAACCAAGATGTTTAAAGCGATTAATATTAGCAAAGAGAGAGGCCTTTATCTCACGCAGAGAGTCTAAACGCATCATTACTGCATAAAGCATGACGACAAGATAATGCCATGCATCAAACTTCTTTATATAGTGTTCACCCCCCTGAGCTTGGCTCAGAGATGCAAGTTCCAAAACGAAGTGCAATAAAAGAGTGTCCCTCTCCGAGCAGATGTACGACACCGCGAACCAGCATATCTATGACATGTTGAGCGGCGGAAAGAGCCTTGCCAAACAGCAAATTACAGAATGAATGGCTGAAAAAGGCTTACCTTCGGACACTGTTTTTATGAACCTTTTTTGGAGAATGCCGAATGCGAGGCACTCATTTGCAGCGGCCCTGAAGTGGGAAACACACATACCTACATGCTCTTAGACGAGCGAGTAGCCCCTATACCTTACCCAAAAAAGACGAGACGTTGAGCATATTGGCACGCAATTACTTTAGAAGTCATGCCCCAGCAACGTTAGACGACTTCTGTTGGTGATCGGAATTGTCAGTGAAAGAGGCGCGATTGGGCGTTGAAATTATTGAAAAAGAGGTTCAAAAGGTCGTTTTCAACGATAAAACTTATCTGCTGCACGAATCTTCTTCAATCGACATCAAAGAGAAAGAAAGATTTATCTTTCTGTCTGCTTACGACGAATACATCATTGCCTACAAGTATCGCGGCGATGTTTTGCAAGCTTCTCACAACAGCAAAGTTTTCTTTCCCCTTATCCTACAAAATGGTAGGGCGACGGGTAATTGGAAAATGACTTTGACACGCCGAAACATCGCCATCAACACGTCTTACTTTGATAACAACGCCCCCAACAAATTTATCTGCGGCTGAAGAAAAAGCCCGTTTGCAACTTATTTCGTTCCATAACTAACGGTAAAGATACCGAAGTTATCGAGTTTCATGCCATATTTGGTTAAGCCATAAAAGGCGAAAAGACTGTCTAGTTCGCGTTGCGAACGCCGCCGCATAATCCAATCACGCTCTTGATGGTTGTTTAATACGAAAGCAATCATTTTTAACTGAGGGTGCCAAGGCTGACCAGTATAGACCAAAAAGCCGCCCGGTTGCAGTGCGGATAAAGCACCAGAGATGGCCTTACAAACAAGCTCGTTATCACCAAACAGCTCAAATATACCAGAAATAATAACAATATTAGGTTCAAAATTCAGCTGTCGATATGAGTCTTTATTAAAACAATCAAGACGAGTAAACCGTATATTTTGAAGTCCTTGCTGTTGTATCTGTGCCTCGCCGAAAGCAATATTTGCTTCCGAAAAGTCGTTTATAACCACTTCTATTTCCGGAAACTTGCGTTTGATGTCGAACAAATAATTACCCGTCCCACCGGCAATATCGAGTATTTTCACGGGTTCATTGCGCTGTTTAAGCGTTTCAATACGCTCTTCTACGGTTGCGATGAGATGCTCTCGTCGTATTCTTACTCCTCGCCAACCAATGGCGTTAAGATAGCCTTTGTCTATCCATCGCCCAATTGGTCCGCATCCCTGTGCTTGGTTGCGATAAACATAATCCAGAGACATACCCGAATCAAAACCATATTTTAGTCCCACACGCATTCCTTTACTAAGAAATCCCAAGTGATGGAGCATCCATTTCTGCATCCGAAAGCCCCAACGTTCAATTCGGGGAAGCATATTCAAAGTCATTTTGTTATACTCGTCAACTGTAAATTTATCAGGCATACAGGTCGCCGGCGGTTGTTCGAGTGAGAAACAGCGGTTAATAAACTCAGCAATAGGATTGTAAACCTGCTCACGTTGCGTTTCAAACAATAGCCCGTGATAAAACCCTTTAAGCTTGACAAACCGCTTTTGGGTGGAACTGATGTCAACAAAAAACCGCTTTTGCATATCGTCTTTCACCACGTAATCTTTACCGGCAGAGAGCAATAGCGTCGGTATGGTTATGGCAGCAGCATCTTCTACTATACGCTTTCCTGCTTTCAGCAAATCCAAGAGATAGTGCGCATCAATTTCTCTAGTAATTAGCGGGTCGGTGTCGTACGCCTTTTGCTGTTCCACATCATGTGTCAATACCTTCGATTTTACATAACTGGGCACTGTTAGGTGTTTGAAGAGCCGCGCTGCCAACGCAATTCCCGTCTTTGCAAAAGGCACATATAACTTAATGGTAAACGCAGGAGCAAGAAGTGCCATACCAGCAATACGGGGCGCAAAGTCGTGACACCACGCCGAAACAATTACACCTGCAATGCTGTTAGCCACCACAAAGATGTCTCTCTCAACAATTCCATACTGCTCATAGAGGTATTTTACGAAAGCATCCAAGTCGCGTACATAGTCCATAAAATGGGGCGAAACGGATTGTGAAGTATGCCCCAGTCCACGCATATCAAAGCCAAAGATGTTGAAATGCACAAATTGCTCGTTCTCGGCAAAGGCTTGCAAACGTCCCGAATGTTCGTGCCCGCGATGCAATATCACAATGGTTTTCTGCGAAGGGTTGTAATTCCACACCCTATAAAAAATATCTGCGTTGTCAAAACTCTTAAATGTTCCTGTTTCCATTTTTATCTTTGGTTAAATTTTTATTTATCATTAACTGCACCGTTTCACCTATTCGGCGACTCCGAAAACGGCCCATTGCACAATGAATATATAGCTTTCGAGGCACATCTTCGGCTTTCATCTTCTCTAAAACCGTATTTACAATACGCTCCTCACAGGCTTTGGGGATAGTGGCAATATCCAAAAGCGGAAAGCAATGGTAATCTGCCGATGTGCGAAAGTAGGCGTTTTCGGGTAATTCGGCTGAAAGGTCGAACACCGAAACCTCTCCCAACATGGCGAATTTCCGAGCAGAACGGCATGAAAGCAAGCCTCCAACGAAGATGTTGGGTGCAATTTCTACAGGTGCCTGACGAGAAAACAACCACAATATGCGATACACTGCGATATAGGGGAAATAGAAAATATAACGCAAAAAACCGATGCAACCGTGGTCGTCTTTAAGAAAATGTCGATTAGAGCGATAATAAGCACGGCCCAATAAAAGCAAGACGAGTATGCCCCACAATAAAAAAATACTTCCTAAAACCGAATGTTCGATGGCAAACAATAACGCCGTCAACCCCACAGCGGCAACAAAAAAGTAAACCGTTGCTATTTGTTGGTTGCGCTTTTTACGGTAAGGAAACATCCATAACGTCAGAAAACCTGCCATCAAACCGGTAGTAATATCGATGAAATGGTGCTGATACACCAAAAGGGTAGACAGCATTAACAACACCAACCACATTCTCAGTAAGTTTCTGAACCTGCTATTTCGCACCCCACTCCAAAAGATGCAGGCATAACCTATATGTAAAGACGGGACCTGATTAAAAGGTGTATCGTACGTATTGATGAAAGAAAACAAGATATGGGCTGTTTCTGGACGTACAAAACTTTGTTTTAACGGAAAGATAATAAAACAAATTCCCGATAAAACGGTTATAAAAACGATGCGTTTACTTAATGTCGACAGCTGCCGAAAAGTATTGCAGAGGAAGAAAACCCATATAAAAAACACCACACTACTGCTATAAAAATAGATGGCAAAAGGTACAAACGGTATGGCTTTTTCAAACGAAAAGCAAAGCGAAGACACCTCTTTAAGCGATGCCGCATAGCTTGCAGCAAAAGTATAAACAGCATAGAATACACCCCAACAAATAACAAGGGCGATGTATTTGCTTACTTGCAAGCATTTGTTATCTATACCGCAACGCTGCATCAAACCGTTTGGCAAGGGCCACTTACACGTCCATACAGTTTTGTTGTTTATTTGGGAATGCTCCATAATGTCTTTCGGTGCATAAAAGCCGATAACAAACAAGTGGGTAAAAGCGAAAGAAAAGCGATGGAAAGGCGCATTTTTGGCGGAAACACCACCTGTTCTTTGCGCTGCGCTATGGCCTTTGTCATTGTTTCAACAGCCCGATTTAAGGGCATGCAGAACGGACATTTGGAAAGGTCATTACGGTATATCTCTCTCAATCGTGGCGTGTCTATGTAGCCCGGAACAAGTGTTGTAACCGTTATTTGATAGTCGGCTAAACTTCGGCGATAAGCATCGGCTATCTGTATCAATGCTCTTTTGCACTTGGCATATACGCTTGCGCACGGATAATGCAACAATCCTGCCACCGAAGCAATCACTACCAAATGTCCGCCGGATGCATTCATTGCTTCTCGTGCCACTTCCATCGCATTCAATGCACCCGCGATATTAACCTTCAACATTTGTGAAGTCTGCTCAAAATCCACTTCTTCAGTAACGCCGTTACGGTAATATCCAGCAGCAACAATCATCATGTCCAACCCCTTATCGGCACAAAACACTTCTACGGCAACGGTTAATGCGTCCTTATCACACACATCCAGCTGGTATGCAAGTAACAGTTTGTTAACCTCATCACTCTTGTCTATTCGTGCCGTATTTCGTCCGCACACCCCCACCCGATGGCCTTTGGCAGCATAAAACCGCGCCAAGGCCAAGCCGATACCCGATGTTCCGCCCGTAATAAAGATGTTCATACCTGTTTGTTTTTAAAATGTTGGGCAACCCTATCGTATCCGTATTGCCATTGAAAGTTCATATCTTTTACAAACTGGGCATAGGTTTTGGGCAGTTTCAGTTCTACCTGGAGCTTCAGAAGATTGATTTTTTTTTCGATGTAATGGCCCGAAAGTGCCTGGTTCATGTCGGCCGTGTCTACCCAATAGTTCACCGAATGCGTCATCACTTCTTGCAATCGGCGGTTTCCACTATATCCAAATACGGCTCTAATAAGTGCCTCGTCGATGGTGCCAAACCCCTTTTTCTTCTCAAAGATAATTGTTTCGCCAAGTTGTTCGGCCAGTTCTATGGGCATCAAATCAATAATTCCGCCCGCAAAATAGGCACCTTTGTAATGCACGGGCTGAACGTAGAACATATCCGAAACAGATATTCGGGTGGCAATGGGTAAGGGAACATCTTGAAACAGCTCAACTTGCGAGTCGATGGCACTACCCTCATAGCTTTTAAAATTGCAGTTAACAGCCGGCAAATCGATGTTTCTAGCTGTCTCGGCATCGGTAAAAAGCACCTTCCGATAAAGTTTTCTTCCGTTTCTTTCTTTACCGATGTCAGCCCTGTCAAACAACAATCGGGCACCTACTACGATGGTGGGAAGGGTTGGTCGAACAGCCAACGAGGGCAAAAGAGGGCGTATGTCGGTGGGCATGTCTACGATAAATTTATCGAAAATATTTTCTATATAAGGAGCATAGAATGTGTTTCGCACCTTGCGCTGGCAATAGACACCTATCTTATACAGCATTTTGAAACGTGTCATTCGGGTGTTTTGCACAAAGCGATACAGCTCTTCCGACTGTATAAAGGCCTTTCGCTGCTCGTCGGTAGCAAACGAGTTGATGATGTTGGCAGCGATACTGCCACCGCAAGCGGCAATCAGCAGGTCGGGCTTTACACCATAATGTTGCATCGCCGCATACATGCCGAGATATAAAGCATAACGTGTACCACCGCCAGAAAAAACCGCAACCGTTGGATAAGGTTTCTTTTTCATACTCCACTGCTTATCAATACCATCGGTTTACTCAGGCGTTTGCGAATTCCTGGTTACTTTTAACGTCTTCTTTATCCTAATCCACGTGCTGAGTACAAGCAACAAATCGATAACCCCAAAGATGTAAACGGAATATCCTGAAAGGTTTATACCAAACAAACAGACCACCCCGTAGAGGCCGAGAACGAAAGCACGGTCGCTCTTGCCCATCGGACCATCATACCGTCGTTCTGCCGACAGCACCTTTCCCATCACTCCTGCGTATTCATTAATAATGCTGAGGGCAATGAAAGCCACAATAAAATAAAGACTTTCGGGATGATACTTCAACAGCGGAAAATAAATAATGGTGTCCGAAACGACATCACCCACTTCGTTTAACAGCTCTCCCTTTCGGGTTATTTGATTGTAACGACGAGCCATCATGCCGTCTAAGGCATTCAGGGCCATACGTATCAGCAGTCCCACAGGCAGGCAAAGGTAGAGCCATGTACCCACATCGCCCGCAAACCAAAACAAAATGCCGATGACAAGTGAGAGGACACAAGCCCACAAGGTGATTTGGTTGGCAGTAACTTTTGCACGATGCAACAACTCTAAAATAGGCATTAACACCCGTTGAAACTGCGGTTTGATGGAATAGACAGATATCATAAGTACTTTGTTTTACATGAACATTCTTAATTCCGCAATACTATTATAAATTAAACTTTTTAAGTACCAGAGCAACAAAAAGTTGCTCAGGATTTTGCCATGTCAGAGTTTTCACTTATCTTAGTGTTGCAAAAAAAAACAAGAGAATCCGACGATGGACATGGCAAAGATACAAATTAAATCTGAGAGACTCACTCCTTTTGGGGTGTTATTTTCAATCATGGAGCAATTTGACTCCACACATTATCATCTGTAATCGACTCAACCCTCGGTCTAAGGTGTAGATCGTTCGGTTATCAGTACAGCGAAATCATTCGTTCTCTCATGAGTATCTACTTCTGTGGCGGATCATGTACCCCAGGATGTCACTACTCATTTGATGAACCACCTCTCGCTTCATCTGACACTTCGCACTTGTAGCTCTGATACTATCCTCAGAGCGATAAAGAAGTTGACGCAAGAAAACATTTCATACACATCAGATATGGGCAAGACCTACGATTTCAATACGGCTGACACTCTCAATACTTTATTGCTCAATTGTATATTTGCATCTGGCCAACTGAAAGGGAGTGAGATGTATGATGTTGATTTCGACCATCAGATTATAGAGATAGAGAAGTATGATGCAAAGCCTACATACAAGAAGTTCTTTGGTTATCGCCCTGGCGTGTCGGTTATTGGCGATTTGATAGTCGGTATAGAGAATAGCAATGGTAACACAAATGTTCGTTTCCTTCAGAAGAACACGCAGAAGAGGTTCTTTGAGAGATTTGAACAGAATGGGCTCATTATCAATCGCTTCAGAACTGATTGTGGAGCATGCTCCAAGGAAATCGTGGAGGAAATAGAAAAACACAACAAGTCCTTCTATATCCGTGCTAACCGCTGCAGTTCGATCTACAATGACACCTTTGCTCTCAAAGGCTGGAAAACAGAGGAAATCAATGGCATTGAGTTTGAATTGAACTCTATCCTTGTTGAGAAGTGGAAGGGTAAAGCATACCGACTTGTGATTCAAAGACAGAAACGGATGGATGGTATGCAGGATTTTTGGGAATAATACTGCGTATTGCCTCAAGTCACATTGTGGGGTAAGGGGATATTGTAGGCAGAAGTGGGTGTTTCAAATTCAAATTATCTGCAAATTCAGTAATGAGAGGATGTGTAAATGCAATAAGGATGTTGAAAGGCTTAGTTGCGGATTTGAGGTACTATAAATTTGATAATAGGTTTTGCTTTTATAGACATTGTGTTTACAACTCATAGTATCACCATATAATAAGGTATAAAGCTAAGATTTTTAGTAATAAGAATATCTGTTAAAACAAAAAGACAAACTCTACAAAATCAGAGAGTCTGCCTTTATCTATATCGGAAAATAGTGTAATTCTATTAGAATGGTAAGTCATCTGTAGAACTTTCCTCTGGCTGTGCAGGAGGGAATGGAGTAGCCTGTGGTGCAGCAGGAGCTGGCTGAGGAGTGACAGGAGCTGCAGCAACAGGCGCACCAGCCATAGCAGCTGTAGCGTCTACACGCTGAATGTTCCATGCACGAATATTGTTAAACCAACGGCCGTTGTACTCGTGTGCATCAATGTCAAAGCTTACATTGATTTCTTCACCAGCCTTGATAGCAAACTGCTCAATTCTATCAGCACCAAAGATGTTGAAAACCATCTTCTTTGGATGCTGGTCGTGTGTCTCAATCACATACTCCTGCGACTTCCATGGTCCTTTTGCAGATGTTCCTTCACGTGCAGGAAGGACTTCTATTACTTTTCCTTGAAATTCCATTTTTCTTACTTGTTTTGGTTATTTTAATACTTTATTTTGTTTGCGAAATTACTAAAATAGTTCTAAAAAGCGAAACTTTTATACTTAATTTTTGTTTTTCACGTCCCTTTTTTGTATTTTTGTACGATGAAGTTGAAAGATGGTAATGGACTTGTTTCAGCCGTCTGGATATATAATAAGTGTAACAGAATATTAACTAAAATAAGATACTAATGAGATTTAACCTTTCAAGCACTGCATTGAGCAGCCGGTTGTTGACTCTCTCTCGAGTAATTAATAGTAAGAATTCTCTTCCTATCTTGGATTGCTTCTTGTTTGAAGTTCATGATGGTCAACTTACAATTACTGCTTCAGATAGTGAGAATGTCATGTGCGGAACATTGAATCTTGAGAGTTGTGAAGGTGAGGGTAATTTTGCAGTGAACAATCATACGATTCTTGATGCTGTGAAAGAACTCCCAGAGCAACCATTGACATTGGATGTTAATCTGGATGAAATGAAGATTTATGTTACCTATCAGAATGGTTCTTATAACTTCCCGATTCTTGGTGCAGATGAGTATCCAAAGGCGCAGTCTGTATCAGATAATGCAACGACAATTACGCTTCAAGCTGAGAAGTTATCAGATAGTCTGACACGTTCACTCTTTGCAACAGCACAGGATGAGCTCCGCCCAGTGATGAATGGTGTTTATTTCGATTTGAAAGAGGATGGTTTGGCTGTTGTTGCCAGCGATGGTCATAAGCTTGTAAGAAACAAGATCTTCTCTATTAAGAGTGATTCTCCTGCATCATTTGTCCTTCCTAAGAAGCCAGCTTCATTGTTGAAGAATGTTCTTTCAAAGGATGGTGGCGATGTTATCATTCGTTTCGATGAGCGTTCTGCAGAGATTTCTTTTGCTGAAGGCAACCTCGCATGTCGTTTGATTGAAGGTAAATATCCTAATTATAACAGTGTAATCCCACAGGATAATCCTAATCAGGTTACGATTGATCGTAAGTCATTGATTGGTGCTTTGCGTCGTGTATTACCTTTTGCAAGTGATTCTTCACAGTTGATTCGTTTCCATGTGTCAGCAGGTTTGTTAGAGTTGAATGCTGAAGATATTGATTTTGCAACAAGTGCAAAGGAGAGTGTTACCTGTGAGTATGGTGGCAACCCTATGAGCATTGGCTTCAAGGGCTCAAGCATGCTTGACATATTGAACAACCTTGAGAGTGATGATGTTGTCATTCAGTTGGCTGATCCATCACGTGCTGGTGTAATCGTACCAGGTACTCAGCCAGAGAATGAGGATATTCTCATGCTGATTATGCCGATGCTGTTGAACGATTAAGAAACAAGTGAGATAGATTTTATCGGGAGGATGGCTGTGTATCTTCTATATAGCCATTCTCCTTTATGATTATATATAGGGTTATACACAGACGTATGAAACTGAATTTGACAAAGCCTTTGATTGTTTTCGACTTGGAAACAACAGGGCTTGACCTTGTAAACGACCGTATTATCCAGATTTCTTTTATCAAGGTTCATCCTGATGGAAAGGAAGAAAGAGAGAATATATTTATTAATCCTGAAAAGCCAATACCTGCAGAGGTGACGCTATTGACCGGTATTTCTGATGCTGATGTGGTTGATGCGCCAACCTTCAAGCAGAAGGCTAAGGATTTATCAGATAAGTTTGCTGGTTGTGACTTTGCTGGATATAATTCTAATCGTTTTGATGTGCCAATGTTGGCAGAAGAGTTTCTGCGTGCAGGTGTTGACTTTGATTTCTCAAAGTGTCGTCTGATTGATGCACAGAATATCTATCATAAGATGGAGCGTCGTAATCTTGCTGCTGCCTATAAGTTCTACTGTGGTAGGAAGATGGAGGACGACTTTGAAGCACATAAGGCGGATCAGGATACTGAAGCTACATGGCGTGTGCTACAGGGTGAACTTGATATGTATGCTCCCGGCAATCAGGAAGAAGAGGATCGTGTGTTGAATAACGACATGGATGAACTTGCAGAGTTTTCTCGTATGAATGACTTTGTGGACTTCGCTGGTCGTATAATATGGCGTGACATGACTGATAAGGATGGTAACCAATTGTTGGATGCTACAGGAAAGCCACGCCGTCATGAAGTATTCAACTTTGGTAAGTATAAAGGTTGGGATGTAGCAGAGGTTCTGCGTAAAGATCCAGGTTATTACAGTTGGATGCTTGCAAGTGATTTTACTTATAATACAAAGCAGGTCTTGACACGTATTCGCCTGAGAGAGTTTAATAATAAGTAAGGTAATGCTGAAAGGAAAGAAAATAGTTTTAGGCATAACAGGCTCTATTGCAGCATATAAGAGTTGTCTTATTATCCGTGAGCTGATAAAGAGTGGGGCAGAAGTGCAGGTGGTTATTACGCCTGCTGGTAAGGAGTTTATTACTCCTATCACGCTGTCTGCATTAACACATAAACCAGTTGTAAGTGAGTTTTTCTCACAAAAGGATGGTACGTGGAACTCTCATGTAGACCTCGGACTATGGGCGGATGCAATGGTTATTGCTCCTTGTACAGCTGCTACGCTGGGTAAGATGGCAAATGGAGTAGCTGACAATATGCTTATTACTACTTATCTTTCAATGAAAGCACCTGTCTTCATTGCGCCTGCAATGGACTTAGATATGTATAAGCACCCATCAACGCAGAAGAATATTGAGACGTTACGTAGCTTCGGGAATCATATTATTGAGCCAGGTAGCGGTTTTCTTGCCAGTGGTTTGGAGGGTAAGGGAAGAATGGAAGAACCAGAGAATATTGTTAAGGCTTTGGCAGATTTCTTCTCTACTTTATCGGAGTCGCCATCTTATATAGAAGATTTAAAAGATAAAAAGATTCTTATAACAGCTGGTCCTACATACGAAAAGATTGACCCAGTACGTTTTATAGGAAACTATTCATCTGGTAAAATGGGGTTTGCTTTGGCAGAAGAGTGCAGTCGACGTGGTGCAAAGGTAGTGCTTGTTGCTGGTCCAGTGAGCCTTACTTGTACAGAAAATATTCAGAGAGTCGATGTTGAAAGCTGTAAGGAGATGTATGAAGCTGCAGTAGGGGAGTTCCCTAATTGTAATGCAGCAATACTGTGTGCAGCTGTTGCAGACTTCCGTCCAGAGACGATTGCTGAGCAAAAGATTAAGCGAGTGGGTGATGAACTACTCTTAAAGCTGAAGCCAACACAGGATATTGCTGCAACTATCGGTAGTATGAAAGGAGAAGGACAACGCATCGTTGCTTTTGCATTGGAGACGAATGAAGAAGAAAGCAATGCCCAAAGAAAGTTGGAAAAGAAAAATGCTGACTTCATTGTTTTGAACTCAACGAGAATTCCTGGTACGACTTTCCAGGCAGATGATAACCAAATAACGATTATCAACAAAGAAGGTAAGAAGAGTTATGCTAAGAAACCAAAGACAGAAGTGGCTCGTGATATTATTGACGAGCTTGTTTCTATTCTCTAATGGAGAATTATCTGCGCAAGAGCTAAATGCAAAGGTAACCGTGAATCATAATCAGATTCAGGGTACAGATGCTTCTGTCTTTGAGAATTTACAACAGACTTTGGAACAGTTTATTAACACACGCCAATGGACTCATTATCAGTTTCAAAGAAATGAACGTATAAACTGTAACTTTAATATTACTGTTAGCAAATATGATCCAGGTAGCAACCTCTTTACTTGTTCTGCTTTGATACAAGCAAACCGCCCAGTTTATAATGCTGCTTATAGTTCCACACTCTATAATAATCAAGATGGTGACTTTAACTTCACCTTTGCTCAATTCGATCAGATTGAGTTTAATGAGGAGAATATAGATAACCAACTGACGGCACTGATAGCCTATTATGCTTATCTTATCATAGGATTAGATTTGGATTCTTTTTCTCCTATGGGTGGTGAAGATGTCTTACAGCGTTGTATGGTTTTGACGAATAATGCACAGAATCTCAACTTTACGGGATGGAAAGCTTTTGATAATTCACGCAACCGCTTTGCTATTATCAACGATTATCTTGATGGTGCTATGAAACCTTTTCGTCAATTGCAGTACGACTATTACCGTACAGGTTTGGATGAAATGGCTAACAATGCAGAACGTGGTCGTACAAATATCACATCAGCTTTGGAGAATGGATTAAAGAAAGCACATGAGAACCGTCCGATAAGTATGCTACCACAAATATGGACAGACTATAAGAAAGACGAGTTGGCTAATATATATAAAGGCAAAGGAACACAAAAAGAAAAGGAATTGGTCTACGATATCCTCTTTGGTATCAATGCCAGTCAGAATATTACATGGGATAAAATAAAACAATAGTAATCTTTTTGTAAGACACAGTTATCCTCTGCCTTAACTTCAATTATTATAATTGACAAATATATGCTGAAACATCTATATATTAAAAACTATACGTTGATTGATCAACTGGATATTGCTTTTCATTCTGGTTTCTCGGTTATTACTGGTGAAACAGGAGCGGGAAAGAGTATTATCTTGGGGGCAATTGGTTTGCTGTTAGGCAATAGGGCTGATAGCAAACAGATAAAGCAAGGGGAGAAGAAATGTACGATTGAGGCACATTTTGACCTTTCTAACTATGGATTTGAATCCTTCTTCGTGGAACAAGATATTGATTTTGAGCCAGAAGATACAATTGTTCGTCGTGAACTAACGGCTACAGGAAAGTCTCGTGCCTTTATCAATGATACACCTGTATCGTTACAAATGATGCGTGCATTGGGTGAACAACTTATAGATATTCATTCACAGCATCAGAATCTCTTGTTACAGAAGGATGATTTCCAGTTGAATGTTGTGGATATTATTGCTCAAGACACAAAAGAACTGGCTGCTTATCGTTCAGTTTATCAAGACTATAAAGAATCTGAAAGACGTCTTTCAGATATGAAAGAGCAGATTTCCAAAGCGCAGGAAAATGAAGAATTCATGCGTTTTCAATTCAATGAGTTAGACAATGCTAATATAGATGAGGGCAGACAAGAAGAACTCGAGCAAGAAAGTGAAACGCTCTCTCATTCAGAAGATATCAAAACAGCTTTCTATGAGGCTGATAATCTGTTGAGTGATGATGACAATGGAGTTCTTCGAAAGCTGGGACAAAGTCTGGATAGTCTTGGAAATATAGAGAAAGTATATCCTAAAGCACAAGAACTCGTACAGCGTTTGTCATCAGTACATATAGAACTGAAAGATATTGCAGGTGAGATTGGTAGTGAAGTTGAGAATATTGACTTTGATCCTTCTCGCTTAGATAGTATAAATCAACAACTTGATTTGCTGAATACACTTGAACAGAAGTATCACGTTTCCACAGAGAAAGAACTCATCGTGATACGTGATAACATTGCTTATCAGCTAAAGAATATTGATAACAGTGATGAAGAACTGGAATTACTTGAGCAAGAAGTGAAGACAAAACTTACTACTTGTGAAAAGCAAGCAGAAAAGTTGACTGCACTTAGGCGTAAGGCTGCAAAGATTGTTGAGGAACAGATGAGTAGCCGACTTATTCCATTGGGTATTCCGAATGTTAGGTTTAAGGTTGATTTGTCCCCAAAGCCTTTGACAATGGATGGTGCAGATAAGATTCAATTTCTTTTCTCTGCCAATACAAGTACGGCTATGGAACCTGTTGCACAGGTAGCTTCTGGTGGTGAGATTGCTCGTGTAATGTTATCGTTAAAGGCTATGGTAAGTGGTGCCGTGAAGTTACCAACAATTATCTTTGACGAGATTGATACGGGTGTTAGTGGTAAAATTGCTCAGAAGATGGCTCTCATCATGCAAGAAATGGGTAATAATAATCGTCAAGTTATCTCTATCACACATCTTCCACAGATTGCTGCTTTGGGTACTTCACACTATAAAGTAGAGAAGGAGGAGACTGCAGAAGGGACACGCAGTCACATGCGTGAGTTGACTCAAGAGCAGCGTGTGAATGAGATAGCACAGATGCTTTCGGGTGCCGATGTTTCTGATGCAGCTTTACAGAATGCTCGGGAACTATTAGATTTAAGTAAGAAGAAATAGTAATACCTTACTAAAAATATACAATGAAAGAAATAATGAATATGAAACTGAAAACTTTAATTTTGACCATTGCCCTTATATTGGGTGTTTCTACTAACATTTCTGCTCAACCTGGTGCGATTAAGAAGGCTGCAGATGCAGCTTTTACATTGACAACTTTTAAGGCAGATGGCAGTATTTTAGCAACATCTAATGGTGTATGTATTAGTACAGATGGTGTTGCTGTAAGTCCTTGGAAGCCCTTTATAGGAGCAGATAAAGCTGTTATTATTGATGCTAAAGGACAGAAACACGAGGTGGATTGCTTGCTTGGTGCCAATGAGATTTATGATATAGTCAAGTTTCAAGTAAGCGGTAAGACTATTGCTGCTCCTTTGGCAACAACAGTTTCTGTAGGTGATGAAGCATGGATTACACCAATGCCAAAGAGTGGTAATGCTGAGAAGGCTGATGTGTCAAGTGTTGAAAAGTTCATGGATAAGTATAATTATACGATTCTGAAGTCTTCAGCTACTGACAAATTGAATGGTGCTCCTGTATTTAATGTTAAAGGACAGGTTATCGGTTTGTTCAATTCTGCTGGTGAATCACAGAGTTCAACGGATGTAAACTATGCCAAGGACTTTGTTGTTAAGGGACTTTCACAGAATGATATCACTCTTCGACAGAGCAATATTCGAATAGGTTTACCAAACACAGTAGAGGAGGCTGTTGTTGCATTGATGCTCTCTTCTGAGAAACCTACTAATATACACGAAGCTATTGTCAACGAATTTATTACAAAATTCCCACAAGCAAATGATGGTTATTATGCTTTAGCGAATATACAAGTTGCAAAAGGTGACTTTGCTGATGCGGATAAAACAATGCAAACAGCTATTAGTAAGGTTTCTGCAAAGGATGAAGCACATTATAACTTTGCTCGTCTTATTTATCGTAATGCGCTTATTCAAGAATTTGCTGAAAAGACAAAGTCTGTGGGATGGACATTGGATAAGGCTTTGGATGAGATAAAAAAAGCTGAAACTACTAAGGCATACGATGCTTATCGTCACCTTCAGGCACAGATTATCTATGCGAAAGGCGATTATGCAAAAGCTTATACTGAGTTTGAAGCATTGACAAAGACTAAGTTCAATAATCCAGAACTTTACTTAGAGATGGCACAGAGTCGTCAGCATTTGGGAGCTAATGATCAGGAGATTCTCGATTTACTTAATAAGAGTATCGAACTTTGCGACACACCATATGTTTCTACTTCTGCACCATATTTCTATACACGTGGTCAGCAATTAGAGAAGATGGGAGAATATAGAAAGGCTGTACAGGATTATTATACATATGAATATTTTAACCAAGGACGTCTTGGTGCTGCTTTCTATTATATGCGTGAACAGTGCGAGGTGAAAGGACGTATGTGGCAGCAAGCTTTGCAGGATATTCTCATTGCATCACAACTTGATCCTAAGGAAGCCTTATACCCAACAGAAGCAGGTAGCCTTTTGTTACGTCTAAACAAAGTTGATGCTGCTATCAGTGCTGCTCAACAGGCAATTCAACTTGACGCCTCTCAGCCTGATGCCCATCTTATTCTTGGTATTGCACAATGTGAAAGTAAACAGAAGGAAGAAGGTCTTAAGAATATTCAAAAGGCTAAGGAACTTGGAAATACACAAGCTGATACTTTCTTGCAGAAGTATAAATAAATTTACCAGATAAGTTTATTGTCACGAAATTTGGGGGAATGGAATTTGGTAGAATCGAATTAAATCTGTACCTTTGCACCCGCATGATGGTTCCGTAGCTCAGTTGGATTAGAGCAACAGCCTTCTAAGCTGTGGGTCTTGGGTTCGAACCCCAACGGAATCACTGAGTGTTATAAGAGGAATATTCGTAAGGATATTCCTCTTATTATTTTGATTATCAGTGTATTATATCACCAGGAGCTAAGGGGGTAATATTGTTAATGATAGAAATTTGTTTCATTAATCTTGCGTTTTCTCACTGATAGTTACTTTTATTTACCGATATATAATGTACTTTACTTATTCCGTGTATCCATAGTGATACCACTTTTTTATTAATTGTGTGATACCAAAATAACGATTGCTGTATTGATGCTGTCTGATAAACATCTCTTATATGGAATAGGCATTTGCGTCATAATATATTCATTATAACGCCATTATATCCCTTTCTCGCTATCTTTAGTCTAAGTGCTTATCCTCAACACATGTCGTGCTAAGGGTAAGCACCAATGGTGTTAAGTACTTTTTATGTTCTTATAGATGTCTTTTCCTAAAGAATTACTTCTCCATTTCCATTGAGTTTCTTAATCGATAAACTTATAGAAATTATACATTAGTCTTACTCTTGACAAGGGAATATGTTGTTAGAGTAAAATATTACTTTATGATAAAGCTTTATACTGAGCACTGTTATAGATACAATCTCGATTTACAACTCAATTTAATCGTTGCTTGTATTAAAACTTAAATATCTGTTATATATTGTTTTTATATTTGTTGTAATGAAAATATATTTCTAATTTTGTCATTATTAAAAGCAACAGATTGTGAATCATCCTCTTCTTTTCAAGAGCAAGACTGTTTAACAGCCGTACAGAGGGGACTTCAAGAAGTTGTTGAGGTTTTCTCTTTTTTGTTTTCTGGTNAAGGAGATGATAAGGGTGCCTCGTTTATCATTTTTTTTCNAANAANTNAAAANTTNTCAATTATGAGTTCATTTAGAGCAACTTTGGAATTAGGTGGTAAGGAGTATGACGTACTCTACTCTAACTACGAGTTCAGCCGTACAACTGACAAGAANGGTCAGCCTGCATCAAGCATCTCTGGCGGTCGTATCAGTGTAACNATNGAGTCTACTGATGACACTTCTACNATCGAGGCTATGCTTAACAGCCAGTTNAANCCTGTTGAGGGTAANATNGTTTANAAGAAGAGCGANGAGGATGCTAAGATGAAGGAGATTTCTTTCAAGAATGCTTACATCGTTCATTACAAGGAGACACTCGACGTTAACAACGAGGCNCCNATGAC
>NZ_JACD01000050.1:0-1348 GCF_000517825.1 Prevotella sp. ICM33 | reverse complement strand
AAATAACATATAAATCCTTGCGGAATTGTCTTTATATAGGTAATTCCGCATTCTTTTTTGAAATCCAAGCCCCCTAATCAAATAAGTCAAGTTCTTTTGGTGGTGAATTTGCCTTTTCAGCTATTATGATGAGTTCATCATTTTGTGGATTTTCCATAAATGAGATGAAATCAGTGTAATACATCAGTGTGAGCCTCAGCATGGTTACCAGCTGCGAGAAGGATACGTGTCTTTTTATCATTCTGGAGATAACGGTACAAAGCAGATTGGCAATGAGTACCACCCATGTCTGTATCTGTATGGCATTTACACTGTCACCATAGAAGAAATGCAGTGGGAAGTTCTGTTTGAGCTGCTTGTAAAGGGACTCTATAGCCCATCTTCGCTTGTAAATCTCCTCAAGGTCCTTTACATCAAGCTCAAAGTTATTGGTCAACAGGACAACTGACTTATGTGAGTTGTCACTCCACAGTTCCACTCGTCTTGCCTGGTGTCTTATCTCCCCCTTCTCAAAGACAATCTTCTTGTCTGTATGTGTAACCAATCCATCAGGGCTTACATAGGTTACTGAGGACAACTCCGTATAGGTGAGATTCTTCTTCATCTTGGTCACATAGCATACCCCTTCCTCTGTAAGTCGCTGGAACTGTGCATAATCAACGTATGCTCTGTCCATGGTAAGGGTAGCATCCTTAGGAAGATGCACTTCTTTAAGTAGATAATGATCATGCGTGGCGGCAGAGGTAAGCTGTACGACCATGGGAACGCCAACATGATACTTCATCACCGTATGAACCTTCATACCGCCTTTCTTCTTACCACTCTTGGGGTGTCTGCCTACACCCTTGAGTATGTTGTCAAAAAGGGTAATCGTAGTTGAATCCATCATATACAGAAGCTTTTCCCATGTCTTCTGTTCACCTTTAGGGCGGCTGTCCGATAAAAAAGAACCATAACGCTCTAAGAGGTACGCATAAACGCTTGCAAAGAACTCTTGTGGGCGACGCTTGTTGGCATCAGCAAGCGTACTACGACGGACGACATAGTCGATGCCAAGATGATGCAGTTTGTTTACTTCAGCCTTCATGCCTATCTCCACTTCCCGAAGAGAATCAAAGTGTTTGAGAACACCGAAAAGCATTATGACAAGGTGAGTCCACCCATCAAGACGCTTCACATAAGCTTCACTTCGGGGTGTTTCAAGGCTGATTTGCTTGATTTGTTGCTTATCGAGTAATTTTATTACCTGATTATAGACCGGCTGTCCGATAAAATGTGTACTTTTGCCCATGTTATTGAAGTTTTATCGCAGAAACAAAAGTAACAAAAAGGGCTGAAATCCAAATAC
>NZ_JACD01000049.1:0-22624 GCF_000517825.1 Prevotella sp. ICM33 | reverse complement strand
TATGATTACCATTATAATTCAGAATTCATAATCCATAATTCATAATTATGATTACCATTGTTTGCTATAAAGATAGGTGATTTATCTATAGTTAATAGTAATACCCTTATCATAAGCATCTGAAGTAATCATAATTATGAATTATGAATTAATCAAACTCTTACTACAATGAGAAAACTTAATTCACTCTTACTCCTTTTAATACTGACAATCATTTGTCCAGCATTAGCACAGGCACAGCTTCAGCGTTCTGAGGCATTCAAAGGAAAATACAAACTAAAGGAAGTTGTTATTCTCTCTCGTCATAACATCCGCTCACCACTATCAACCAATGGTTCTGCACTGAGCAAGATGACTCCACACGAGTGGACAAATTGGTCATCTGCAGCCAGCGAACTGACACTCAGAGGTGGTGTACTTGAAACCGAGATGGGACAGTTCTTCCGCAAATGGACTATCGAAACGGGATTGTTTAAGGATAACTATGTTCCAACAATTGACGAAGTAAATGTCTATGCCAACTCTATGCAGCGTTGTATCGCTACTGCACAATACTTCTCTGGTGGCTTCATGCCAGTGGCTAACCTACGTGTGAACCACCGCTATGTACCATCTAAGATGGACCCAATCTTCTTCCCTCGTCTTACAAAGAGTACTGAGGCTTTCCGCACTGAGGCTATGAAGCAAATCAATGCTATGGGTGGTAAGGAAGGACTCGTTGGTATCAACAAAAGTCTAAAGGAGAGCTACGATCTCATTGCTAAGGTCTTAGACATGAAGCAAAGTGAGTATTATAAGAAAGGAGAAATAAAAGACTTCGTCAATAACGATACACAAATTACGCTTGAACTCAACCAAGAGCCAGGAATGAAGGGTTCGTTGAAGAATGCTAACTCTGCTTCTGACGCCTTTATCCTCCAGTATTATGAGGAGCCAGATGGCATGAAAGCTGCCTTTGGTCATAAACTCACAACTGAGGATTGGACTAAGATTGCTAAGGTTAAAGACGTGTATGGCGACGTACTTTTCACTGCTCCGATCGTTGCTGTTAACGTGGCTCACCCACTTTTGCAGTATATGTACGATGAGTTGAACGACAAAGACCGTAAGTTCACTTTCCTCTGTGGTCACGACTCAAACATTGCAAGTGTTGATGCTGCCCTTGGTGTTGAGGAATATTCACTTCCTAACTCTATCGAGAAGAAGACTCCTATCGGTTCAAAACTTGTCTTAGAGAAGTGGGTCGACGCTGCTGGTAAAGCTTATATAGCCGTAAACCTTGTTTATCAGAGTACAGACCAACTTAAGCAGATGTCCCTACTCGACCTGCAGCATGCTCCACAAGTATTCTCCTTAAAGTTGAAGGGTCTCAATCAGAATACTGACGGTCTTTATACTTTCGAGGATGTCAATGCACGTTTCCTTCAGGCTATTCGCGCATACGATGATATTAAATAAGTGGACGAGTGGACAAGTGGACAAGTAGACGAGTTGCTTGTGAGAAAGATAGAAAAAAGGAAATGAAAATTTAACAAGCAACTTTCCTACTCTTAAACTCGTCTATCAATCAGCTTATACCCCATCTTCTACAGCGGTATTGTTGTGCCGCACGCCTTGTGCTGTTGGTTAGCACCACTCGTGCGAAGCCTTAGCACCACATGTGCGGAGCCTCAACACCTATCCTATTAAGGACAGAATAATGAAGAAGTGAACAAGTTTACTGTATAAAAAAGACAAAATAACAAAGTAAACAAGTAGATAGGTGAACCAGTTGCTTGTGTAAAAGATAAAAAAAAGACATAATAACAAAGGACGTGAACAAGTTACTTATTAAATTATCACGTTACCTTTGTTACTATGTCTATTACCATGATACACCATCTTTTATTACAAGCAACTGGTAAACTTGTCTACTCCTTCACTTGTCTTCTCGCCTACCATATCTATACATCGTATACCCATCTGTTCCTTTCCCATCCCCGACATATCTAAAAGAAGAGGGAGAGGCACCCTTGACAATAGGCTCTGTAGCATACTCATAACCATAGCTGTCAGCATCAACAGCTATTACATGCAAAGGATAATAAACATTCTTCTTATCCTTAGCATAATTCTCCATCCCATTGGTAGTTTCTTTATTCACATAGAAGGTCGTTATATCGACATCTTCCATAGGCTTAACATACTTGATAAGGACGGCAGAATCACCTAAGGCGGCATAGATTTTGTCATTATGCCGCCAATAAAAACCTATTCGCTCATTCTCTTTCAGTTGCTTCCAATGCCCCCTTTCCTTATAATCATCATAAGGTTTGCAGGCTACAAGAAGCAATAGAATGATAAAGATATACCCTATTTTCATTCCCTTATAAACCTTTTGCCTCTTACAATTCATCTTTTATTACAAGCAAATAGTAAACTTGTCTACTTGTTCACTTGTTTACTAACCAAGATACTCATCGTCACGAACGAGTATTTTTTCAATCTTACCAACATACATCGTATGAAGGTCGCCATTAGGATAAGCCTGTTCAAAAACCTCCTTATCAATAAAACCACTTTCCTTTAGGTCTGCAGCATACTCTTTCTTACAAACAAGCACTAACTTAGCCTCCTTAAAATAAACACTATTATCAGCAAAAACCTTTGTCAGTCCAGCCTTCTCTATCTTATTCTCATCACGTCCTGAGACAGAACCAAGATAAGCCATTTGCTTCTTAAAAGAGGTATCCATCACGCAAAGCGTAAAGTAATCTTCCTTATCCACGAAAGTCTTTGTATAGCGACTGGCACGTATATAGGCAACAACTGTTGGGTCGTTATGGCCCCACATACAGCCAATATGTCCCCAACTAATTGTCATCGTATTACACCCATCCTGCTCATTACCAGCAGATAACAACATCCATTCCTTTCCTAAAAGGTTGAACGGATTAAACTTTAAATCTTTGTAACTAACTTCTTTCATCCTAAATCATCTTTATGTATACACTTTAAACATTTATCAAATACAAAAGTAACACTTTTATCCGTTCTAACAAAGCACACAAGTGAAAAGATGACAAAGGAACAAGTTACATGTGAAGAAGACAAAGTAACATAAGAACACATTTAATGCATACAAGTTAACAAGTGAATAAATTGCTTGTAAAGAAGACAAAGTAACATAAGAACACTCTTTATTGCATACAAATTGAGAAGTGGATAAGTTACTCATTATGTTATTATTCCTCCATCGTTCCTCTGTTACTGTGTCTTTCTCTGAGCAAACTGTTCTCTTATCAAACTACTATGCTACCCTGTCTTTCTCACAAGTAACTCGTTCACTCGTCTACTTGTTCACTCGTCTACTCCTACAATATCTGTAGTTTTTCCAATATAATATTTGTCAGTTTTACACAAAATTCGTACCTTTGCAGTGATATTCTATCAATCATTCGTTTTAATTCGGGTGATTTATTATGATTAGTGGAAATATATTTAGTATAAATTGATAAAAAGGTAGACAACAGTGGATTCAGTATATAACAAATTAATAGCATTAGGTATTCGCCCATCTATACAGCGTGTAGCAATCATGAAGTATCTCGCTACTCATCACACCCACCCTACAGTGGAGGAGGTTTTCCTTGCATTGAAGAAACAACTTCCAACGGTGAGCCGTACAACCGTTTATAACACATTGAGAATGTTGTCAGAACACGGAGCGGCATCAATGATTACCATTGATGACCACCGCGTATGCTACGATGGCGTTACCGAGCCACATGCACACTTCTTCTGCAAGCGTTGTGAGAAGGTTTATGACTTTGAGGCAATGGAAATGCCACGCTATACTGGCGAAATTGGCAAGGGTTTTAGAATTGATGACACACAGCTTTATTATAAAGGTATCTGTCCTCACTGCCTTGAGACAATGAACGAGAAAGAGGAACTGAACTAAAGTCCCCGTCTCAAAATACACTAAGCGTGGTGTAACCAATAGTAAAACCATGAATAAGGTTGGTAAGTGGAGCTGAGCTATAGAAGAAATGACAAGGCTATCCATACCCATTTATAATACAAAAACATTGTAAAAAGACATTAATCATAAAGATTTATCAACGTTACTTGTGGCTATAGCTACAAAGAAAAGAGAGCCTAAAACAAGGCATTATCAGCAAAGTTTCACCACAAGCTCAACAGAGATAAATAAAGAAAAATAAACTGTGACTTTATTATAGTTCTAAGTAAATTTAATGCGGATGCACGATTGTGCATCCGTTATTTGTTTCAAGAGGTCTCAACTGACAACGAAAGACGCTGAAAAAACTATACAAAAATACTCTCTAAAGCACACCTTTTTACTCGAAAAAAGAGCCATTCGCTTGCAGTTGTAACTATCACTAAATCAAATAGTTCCAAAACAGCGTAATAAAAGGTGCTTAATAAGACTTCAAAAGGGCGTTAGTAAGAGGCTTAAAGAGCATCTTTTAGAAACCAAAAGGGCGTTAATAAGACTCCTATTAAGCATCTATAAAAATCAAAGATATGATTTTTCTTTACAATTCAAGAATCTTATATGAGGAAAAGAAAACACTCTACTCCGTCCTTCCTAACTGATTTGTCTTAAATTTAGCAGTAAGAGCAAAAGAAAAGAGGCAATATCAAAATAAACTTGATACCGCCTCTTACCTTCTCAGTGGTTAACAGCAACAGCACACTAAAGAGATTATCTTAACAGACACCTTTCTATGCTGTCGTATCACTTAACTATTAGTCATCCCACACGTTAGACTGAAATACTTCCCAAAGTGGAATTTCTGGCTTAGCACCTACCTCGTCATCCTCTGGATTACCATCAATAGGCTTAAAGATTTCACCATCACTACCACCATTACCGGTATTATCAATCTTAGAGAAAGGACTCAACATGATTTCATCTGCTAATACAGAACTCTCTATAGTAGTAGGCTTTATATATTCTTTTTTCATGACCTTAATTACTTAACGAATACCTTTTTGTTATTTACAATATAAACACCAGCTGGCAAAGTGTTCAATTGAGAATCATTCTCAGCCACCTTCTGTCCTTGGAGGTTGTATACAGGAGTCTTAACAGCGTTGTGATCTGCAGCAACTCCAATACCTTCAATACCAGTCACGGTTCTTGTCACATCCTCATCATCAACAAAGATTGAGAGAGCCTTTGCAGGAGTACTGCCATTAACTTCTATCCAGCTTCTGAAGCCCTTAACATCAAGAGCTTTGTTTGTATAATACCACTTTCCGTCTTTTGCACCAATCACATAAGACTGAGCAGGAATAAAACCAGTTTTACTAACAAATGAGCCACAGAACTGAACAGTTCCATTCACTGTAGACGAAGCCTTTGCTGCCTCCTTGAATGTCTCAGAAGGAGTGAGATTAACAGGTACTACGTTATTGATTGTATAATAAGGTGCTGAGATAGTTAGCTTACTATTATCTGACAACGTTTTCTCATATGAGCCAGTTGCTACTGTTGCAGCACGCGTGGTCTTCATGATGTAAAGCGTATTTGCCTTCAAAACAACATCATTATCATTAGAGAGATCTACTGACTTAAAATTAAGACGAAGAGTCTTTACAGCATCTTGACCAACGAAAGTAGACAACTTAGCCTGATCACCGAAAGCAGTCTTAAATTGAGCAGCAGTAAGATTTACAGGAAGAGTGATAGATGCCCACTGCCCTGGAGTAAGCTTACGCTTGAGGATAAGCGTGTAAGCATTTGTTGTAAGCAATCCCTGCTGATTAAGATATCCAAGAGAAGTCTGATCCTCATCCAAAATCATATCATTATCACCACAATACTTCAACTGGAAGTTGTCGAAAACAGTCCAGTCAAGTGGCTTATTAGAACCCTCAACTTTTATACCAACATTTAACATATCACCATCAGCTGGTACATAAACAAGGATAGAGTTATTATAGCTGCCTTTTTCAAAAAGCTTAGCTGCCTTCACGTATGGACTTTCTTTTTCTGCATTAGCATCAGCTGTTTTATAGGTATTTGTCAAGGCATCTTCGTCATATGTAAATTCATTACCAAAAGTATTTAACACAGCAGAAACGTTTGAACGACCATCTGTTGTGTTATCAACATTAGCAAACAGACTCGCCTTCATGCCACTTCCTGTATCGGGACTAAAGAAACCATCACATGAAACCCTATACCATCCCTTCTTTAGAGTGGTTACTTCCTGACTAACAGTACCATTTGCCTGAGCATTATTACCAAGATTCCTAATTGAAGCATTCCAGTAGCTACCATAAAATCTTGTATACCCGTCTGGCCACTTATTTAACTGTCCTACACCGACATAATAGGTATTTGGAGAAGTATTTGAAGACGTAACATCGAAGGCATAGATCTCCTTACCACCATTATCCTTTTGTGGAGTAGTGTGGAAACCAGTTACAGTCCAGTTAAGAATACCCTTATGACTTCTAACAAAATCAGGGTCAGACATCAAGAAGGTTGCGTCAGCAGGTGCCTCAGCAGAAGCAAACTGAGCTTTAAAGGCCTTTTTTAAATCATCAAGTGTTACAAGCTTCCATTCACCATTTTTATTACCAATAGCTGAAGGATCTGCTGTAGGATAGTCATATAAAATACGATTAGAGCTTGAAACACCAGACTTTACTACAAGATAACGATTACCCGTTACATTTACAGTTGTTGGGTGAACATAGTGATCAGTTGGATCATCTGGTACTGGTCCACTTGGTACATTGCTATTATCACAATAAAGGGTATAAATCTTGTTTGTTGCACTATAATTACTTGCCGGTTTGATAATCCAGTGTACATTTGCATTATTTGTCGTACGATCACAGAAAACACGATCCCAGCTTGACTGCTTGTCTACATTATCGTCTTTAGATTTAACATAAGGGAAACCCAAAAAGTTTCCATCTGTAGTTGTCAACGCACCCTGAATAGTATAGGTATCAGCTCCTACACTGTTTAATTTCAACTCCAAACCAACATCATAGGCATTAATAGCGGTACCCCAAACATCACCTACATTCAAATACTTACCAGTACCAACATTATACAAATAAACTTTGTTCTTGTCTGGATTTGAATTAGCAATGACCGTTGAGGGATCATTACCAACCCACTGGAAATTACCGTCCTGACCTTGTGCCTTTACATTTATAGAAATGGAAGACAACAAAACTGTCAGAACAAGCATTAAAAACACTCCTGATTTTCTACTCATAATATAAGTTTCATTTATAATAAGTTAATATTTAGATATATATTTGTTATTCGTTCTTTTAGTTAGTATCAAAGAGAAAACTTGTATCTTTCTATCAAATAGTCCAATAACAAACAGGTGATTAAAGAAAACAAATCCTTATATAATACCTTTATATTCAGCATATTTATCTATCAAACAGAAGATATATGCTTCTTTTGATATATAATTACACCCTTAACTCTCTTTCTTGAGTGCAAAGATAACAATTAATATCATAATATTGAAACTTTTTCCAATATTTTTATTAAAACCTATTAAGAACTATGACAAAAGCCATAATTGTCCATAAAACATATATGCAAACAGCACGCATACTTATCTACTATATTATAATAATGTACTACACCTTAATACAAAATTAGAGTTTGTTGACCTTATAAGAAATTATCCTTACGATATGAGATATAATGCCATAAGAAAGATACCAACTAATAATACTTTGCATGAAAGAAAGTGCATTGTCTTTCATATAATAAAAAGTTTGGTAGTTTCAGTTGTTATTTGTATCTTTGCAAGTATTTAGAAAATAAGCAAAACAATTAGATAGTATGGCAAAGAAATTCGCCGAGCACAAGGGACTTGACCTTGTTAGCACAAATCAGGAAGTATTGAAAGAGTGGGAGAAGAAAGATATCTTCCACAAGAGTATTGATGAGCGTGAGGGCGACCCACAGTTCATCTTCTTCGAGGGACCTCCATCAGCTAATGGACATCCTGGTATTCACCACGTATTGGCACGTGCAATTAAGGATACTTTCAACCGCTACAAGACTATGCAAGGTTTCCAAGTGCATCGCAAGGCGGGTTGGGATACTCATGGATTGCCTGTAGAGTTGGGTGTAGAAAAAGAGTTGGGTATCACGAAGAAAGATATCGACAACCACGCATCTGACAAATATATCTCAACAGAGGAATACAACCATAAGTGTCGTGAGAATGTAATGAAGTTTACTGCTGAATGGAAGCAGTTGACAGAGGAGATGGGCTATTTCGTTGATATGGAGCATCCATACATTACTTACGATAACAAATATATTGAGACACTGTGGTGGCTTCTCAAGCAACTCTATAACAAGGGCTTGCTGTATAAGGGCTATACCATCCAGCCTTATTCACCAGGTGCAGGTACAGGTTTGTCAAGCCATGAGCTGAACCAGCCAGGTTGCTATCGTGATGTAAAGGATACTACCGTCACAGCACAGTTTGCTATCCCTACAGAGGATTGGAAAGCATTGGCTGAAAAGGCTAATTTACCAAAGGAGACATGGGGTAAGCCTTGCTTTGTTGCATGGACAACCACACCTTGGACATTGCCTTCAAACGTTGCACTTTGTGTTGGTCCAAAGATTGAATACGTTATTGTTGAGACCTATAACCCATACGATGCCGAGAAGTTGACACTCGTTATGGCTGCAAGCCGTGTAGCTGCCTATCTGAAGTCAGAAGGTGAGATTACCGATGGTGGCGAATTACCAGCCTACGATCGTGGTGACAAGTATGTTCCTTATCGTATCGTAGGTCGTGTGATGGGTACAGAACTTGAAGGATTACACTATCAGCAGTTGATGCCTTGGGTAAAGCCTGTTGAGCAGACAGGTGACTTTGCACCAAAGTTTGTGAACGACTATGCTGCAGCTCACCCAGAGAAGGTGTTTGCAAGCGAAGATGGTCGTGATAAGTTTGTGGAGATGGAGAGTGAGGCTTTCCGTATCATCCTTGGCGATTACGTCACTACAGATGATGGTACAGGTATTGTACACATTGCTCCTACCTTCGGTGCGGACGATGCTAAGGTGGCAAAGGATGCAAACATCCCTGCACTTTATCTGATTTCAAAGAAGGGACAGACTCGTCCAATGGTTGACCTGCAGGGTAAATACTTTACTATCGACGAGTTAGACCAGAACTTCGTTAAGGCTTGTGTTGATGAGAAAGCATATGGTCACCACGCTGGCGACTATGTAAAGAACTCATACGACCCACGCTTCAACCCTGATGGCGTATGGGATAAGAAGGCTTCAGAGAAGGAAGAAGACCTGAACATCATTATCTGTATGGAGATGAAGCAGGAAGGTACAGCTTTCAATATTCAGAAGCATGTACACAACTATCCTCACTGCTGGCGTACAGACAAACCTATCCTCTACTACCCTCTCGACAGTTGGTTCATCAAGGACACTGCTAAGAAGGAACGCATGGTAGAGTTGAACAAGACTATCCGTTGGCAACCAGAATCAACTGGTACTGGTCGATTCGGCAACTGGCTTGAGAACTTGAATGACTGGAACCTCAGCCGTTCACGTTTCTGGGGAACCCCATTGCCTATCTGGCGTGATGAAAACCGTGGCGAGAAGTGTATTGGTTCTGTAGAGGAACTTTACAACGAGATTGAAAAGTCTGTTGCTGCGGGTATCATGGAGAAGAATCCACTGAAAGAGGCGGGCTTCGTTGTTGGTGATTTCAGCCAAGAGAACTATGATAAGATTGATCTTCACCGTCCATACGTTGACGATATCGTCCTCGTAAATGATGAAGGAAAGCCAATGCATCGCGAATCAGACCTCATTGACGTTTGGTTCGATAGTGGTTCTATGCCATATGCGCAGCTCCATTATCCATTTGAGGGTGAGATTAATGCAGAAGGCTTGAAGGCTACGGGTAAGACTGAGGCTGAATATCGTGATCAGTTGGTACACTCATGCTATGAGGGTATAGCTGTTCCACCAGCATTCTTCCCTGCAGACTTCATTAACGAGGGTGTTGACCAGACTCGTGGTTGGTTCTTCACACTTCATGCAATAGCAACAATGGTGTTTGACTCCGTTGCCTTTAAGAACGTGATTTCAACAGGTCTTGTGCTCGATGCAAAGGGTAACAAGATGAGTAAGCACGTGGGTAACGTTACCAACCCATTTGAGATGATGAATAAGTATGGTGCCGACCCTGTACGTTTCTATATGATGACGAACAGCGAACCATGGGATAACTTGAAGTTCGACCCAGAAGGTGTTGACGAGTGTCGCCGTAAGTTCTTCGGTACCTTATATAATACGTATAGCTTCTTTGCTCTTTATGCTAATGTTGATGGCTATGATGCCTCAACATGTGAGGCAGTGAAGGCTGATGCACCAGAGATTGACCGTTGGATTATCTCTAAACTTAACTCACTCATCAAGGGTGTGACTGCTGAGTTAGAGGACTTCGACCCAACACGTGCAGGTCGCCTTATCGACTCATTTGTGAACAACGACCTTAGTAACTGGTACGTTCGCTTGAACCGTAAACGTTTCTGGGGTAAAGAAATGAGTGCTGACAAGAAGAGTGCATACGACACATTGTACACTTGTTTGATGACTGTTGCACGCCTGTTAGCTCCATTTGCTCCATTCTATGCTGACCAGCTCTATTCAGACTTGGGTGGTAACTCGGAAAGCATCCACTTGGATCGCTGGCCAGTAGCAGACGAGTCTGTTATTGATGCTGACCTTGAGGCACGTATGGATATGGCACAGCGCATCACCTCAATGGTTCTCGCGCTGCGTCGTAAGGTGAATATTAAGGTACGCCAGCCATTGGCACAGATTATGGTTCCTGCTATCGACGCAACTCAGAAGAAACACATCGAAGCTGTAGCAGACCTTATCAAGCACGAGGTGAACGTTAAAGACCTTACTTTCGTTGAGGGACAGGGCATCCTTGTTAAGAAAGTGAAGTGTAACTTCCGTGTCATGGGTAAGAAGTTTGGTAAGCTGATGAAGCAGGTAGCAGCCCATATGGATGCTCTTTCACAGGAAGAGATTGCTACATTGGAAGCTGCAGGCGAATTCAACTTCGAGTTAGAAGGTCAGCCAATCAAGGTAGAGGCTGCAGATGTTGAAATCATCTCAGAAGATATCCCAGGCTGGTTGGTAAGCAACGAGGGTAACTTGACCGTTGCACTTGAAGTTGAACTGACAGAAGAACTCCGTCGTGAGGGTATGGCACGTGAGTTAATCAATCGCATCCAGAACCTCCGTAAGGAGACTGGTCTTGAGATTACCGACCGCATCTCTGTCATTATTGAGCCACAAGCAGAGGCAGCAGCAGCTGTAGAGTCATTCGGCGAACTGATTAAAGCACAGGTTCTCGCTAATGACATTACACTTGCAGAGAACAATGGAGCTGATGTTGAGTTTGATGAATTCAACCTCCATATAGAAATCAAAAAGAGCTAAATGAAATAGTCGGGGTGTACGAGTCGTACATCTATAAGCTAAGAACAATAGTGGACGTGTCTCGTACACGTCCCTATTATCAGGCTTTCGACAACCTCAAAATATTACAGATTACTTTCACAACCTAATTCAATTCTTTACTTTATGGAAACTAAGAAGCGTTATACCGATGAGGAACTCGAGGAGTTCCGCACGATAGTAAATGACAAGTTGGCGATAGCCAAGTCTGACTACGACGAGACGATGAAGATTCTGATGAACAAGAATACAAACGACGTTAATGACACATCACCAACCTATAAAGCGTTGGAAGAAGGCAGTTCAAACCAAACTAAGGAAGAACTGGTACAGATGGCACAACGTCAGCAGAAGTTTATCCAAGCCCTCCAGGCTGCACTTGTCAGAATCAATAATAAGACTTACGGCATTGATCGTATCACTGGAGAGCTTATTCCAAAGGAAAGACTGCGCATAGTACCACATGCAACACTGAGCGTAGCATCCAAGATGGCAAATAAAAATCACTAATGAGTAAACAGAAAAAACAAAGCTTGATAGCCACCTTGCTAATTATTCTATTGATTGTGATAGACCAAATTATCAAGGTTGTTGTCAAGCTTAATATGAATTTAGGCGAATCTATCCATATCTTCGATTGGTTCCAGATACAATTTATCGAGAACAATGGTATGGCATGGGGTATGGAATTAGGAAGCAAACTCTTCCTTAGCATCTTCCGCATCGTTGCCATTGGCTTCCTTATTTGGTACATTTCTAATCGTATCAAACACGGAGCAAGAATGGCTTATATCGTTGTCTTGTCTATGATAACTGCAGGTGCTGCGGGTAATATCTTCGATTCCCTCTTCTATGGTCAGCTCTTTACTGCCTCTACACCCTATTACATAGAAGGAGCCACACCAGCTACCCTCGTTTCATGGGGAGAAGGCTATGCGCCTGTACTGATGGGTAAGGTAGTAGATATGTTCTATTTCCCACTCTTCCACGGCACATTCCCAGACTGGTTCCCACTCTGGGGTGGTGAGTCATTCACCTTCTTCTCACCAATATTCAACTTTGCAGACTCCTGCATCTCTGTGGGTGTCATTACGATTATTCTTGCTTTTCGAAAGGATTTCAACGGTTGGGTACCAGCTAAGGACAAGAAGGTTGCTGATAAAGAAAACATTACTGATAATCAGTAGATAGATAATGAGAAGTAAAAATCTGGTTCGTTCCTTCGCCACTCTTTGTTGGTTACTGCTTGCATTCTTCGTTGTAAGCTGTAAACCTTCTATCCCTTCTGAGTATATCCAACCTTCAGAGATGGAGGATATGCTCTACGATTACCACCTCTCCATGGCAATAGCCAATCGTGAAGGCTATACAGATGTCAGGCAACAAGCCTTTAAACTCGCTGTGATGAAGAAGTATGACGTATCAGAAGAGAAGTTCGATAAGTCTCTTCAATACTACATGCGACATACCGAGAAGCTACATGACATCTATGTTGAACTCAGCAAACGACTGGAAAACGAGGCACGTGCACAGGGTGTATCAGAGAGTGAATTGGCGCAATATGGTGATATTACTTCAAAGGGAGATACTACCGATATCTGGCGTGGTAACCGCACATTAATACTTTCTCCATATCCTCCAGTAGACCGTGAGTCCTTTGAAATCAAAGCAGACACAGCCTTCCACAAGGGCGACCGACTCCTCCTGAGTTTCGATTCACAGTTTATCATTCAAGATGGTATGCGTGATGCGATTATCATGATGGCTGTTACTTATTCAAATGATAGTATCGTCACACAATACCAGCATATTACGTCAGACTCCCACAACACGATGACGATTGATGTTGGGGATTCTTTGCGCATCAAGAACATTCGTGGCTACTTCCTAATGTTGAAGGGACAACAGCCTACAACTACTTTCAAGATGCTTATCCTCAATAACATTCATCTTGTCCGTATGCATGTTCGAAAACAGGAGACAACACAACCAACTGATTCTTTGAAAGAGTCCGACCCAATCAGAACGATTGGTGGTGAACCTGTCAGTCCTCCAACAGACCCTAATCAGCCTGCAGGACCACCGACAAGAACACCTGCTGACGCAATGAAGGAACGAGGGATACCTACCAAGCCCGATAAGTTATGACCGACAGGAAAAAGTCGATAAGACGTATCGGTGCTAACATCATTGAAACAGCGATGGGCGTTATAGAACAAGGAATTGTCGTTATTGAAGATGGCATTGTACTCAAGTCCTATCCATTCACAGAGGAAGAACCAATGACGGAATGGACAACAGGTACTATCACCATACGCCTCGACAATGATGGTAAGCCCAGAGCCTACAAAGACAAGCAATTACTGAAATGATTCTGTAATCTTACCACGAGGAAGACAGCAGACACACCTATAAAAAGAAAGAATCTGATAGCCAATGAGCTTGTTATTAAATATTTTATTATCCATACTCCCTTTCGGTTCACCAGTTCACGTTCCAGTGCAATTGGCGGGCAACTTTGGAGAGCCTCGACCTAACCACTTCCACGGAGGTATTGATATCAAAACCGAACGTGAAGTAAATCTTGGCGTCTATTCTATTGCTGATGGCTATATTTCTGGTGCTATCGTTGAGAAATATGGCTATGGACGAGCTATCTTGGTCACTCACCCCAATGGATATACCAGTTGTTATGTTCATCTCAATCGCTTCACTCCACAGATTGAAGCTGCCGTTCGTAAATGGCAATACCAGCATCAACAGTTTGCTTGCGACGTTAAATTCCGACCAGGAGAGTTCCCTGTAAAGAAAGGACAGTTTATCGCTCTTAGCGGTAATACAGGTTCATCACAAGGTCCACACATCCACTTAGAGATGCATAAGACTACAAATGGAAACCTTTACGACCCACTCAATTTCTTAAAGGGTATCGTTAAAGACAAGACTGCTCCTGCTGTTTATTCATTTAAGTCCTATCCTCAACCAGGAGAAGGAGTATTCCAACACAGTTCAGACTCACGTATCTTCACATTTGACAAAGGACATTTCCAAGCATGGGGAAAGGTGGGCTTTGGTGTAAGAGCCAGTGATCACATGGACTCTGTATATAATAATTTTGGAGTAAGATACACACAGTTGTATTGTGATGGTAAATTGGTTTTTTCCTCTGATGTGAACAATATTCCTACAAGTTGTCACAGAATGGTTAATTCGTGGGGTGATTACGACCACTTCCTTTCTACAAAGATTTGGTTTATGAAGTCTTACATCGAACCTGGTAATACTCTTCCTATCTTACATGCAGGAGCTAACAGGGGTATTATCAACTTCAATCAGCAACGCGACTACCACCTTCGTTACGTCATAAAAGACGTCTTTGGCAATCAAACAATAAAAGATTTCACTGTGAAGGGTGAGCCAGAAGCTATTCCAATAGTTCATCTTCCAGATGGTGTAAGTCCACTCTATTATGCCAAAGACAATAACTTTGAGGCTGAGGGAGTACGACTGAACATCCAGAAAGGCTTACTTGCTAAGAACGGTTGGCTACAATTACGACACGGAAACACAAGCAGCACGCTGTCTATGGCTTATAGTTTCTCTAAAGCAGCCTATCCACTCTTCAACTATGCACAGATAAGTATTAAGCCAACTGGTATGATACATAATCCGAAGAAGTTATATGTTGCGATGCGTAACAGCTTGAACGCTGATGCTCCAGCATCCTATTGCGGTGGAATATATGCGAATGGTTGGGTTACAGGACGAATGCGCGAGTTGGCAAATGCCTACTTCCTTGCTTACGATGAGACCCCACCAACGATCACACAGCAGAATCTCAACCCACGCAACCTCTCCTTTAAGATAACTGACACAGGTAGCGGTTTACAAGGTTACAAGGCTTATCTCGATGGGCAGTTTATTATGCTACAGTTCGGAAAGAACAAAGAAGTATTCTTCTGTAACCTCGCAGACACCCCTGTTCGCCCTACTGGGAAGGAACGAATGTTGAAGATTATCGCAACCGACAACCGCGACAATAAGAAAGAATATCTGACTAAAATAAAGTATTAACAATTAAATTGTAGAGTATGAAGAAATCATTTGCAACACTATTCTTCCTTACAATGATTACGTATGCTAATGCGTGTACAAACCTCATTGCTACAAAGGGAGCAACAACAGACGGTTCTGTCTTTGTTACTTACACCGCTGATGATTACGGCATGTTTACTAACCTATGTCATTACCCAGCAGGCACACATGCAAAAGGTGACCGCCGTGAGATTATTGACTATGACACTCACGAGAGCCATGGTTTTATTCCAGAGGCTCCTGTAACATACAATGTCATTGGAAACATCAATGAGTATCAGGTAAGTATTGGTGAAACAACCTATGGCGGCCGTGAAGAAATGGTTGACAAGAGTGGCATTATCGATTATGGTTCATTGATGTATCTTGGTTTGCAACGTAGTAAGACTGCACGTGAGGCTATCAAGGTAATGACCTCACTCGTTGAGACTTATGGTTATAACTCTGGTGGTGAGACCTTCACTATCGCTGACCCTAACGAGGTATGGTTGCTCGAGATGCAGGGTTGTGGTGGCGACAAGAAGCAGAAGGTTGTGTGGGTTGCTGTCCGCATCCCTGATGGCATGGTTTCTGCTCATGCTAACCAGAGCCGCATCGGTCAGTTCTCAACTTACAATACAGAGGTCATCACTTCTAAGAACTGCATCAGCTTTGCACGTTCAAAGGGCTGGTTCACTGGCAAAGATAAAGACTTCAACTGGAAGATGACCTATGCAGCACCTGACTTCGGTGGCCGTCGTTGGTGCGATGCTCGTGTATGGAGCTATCTGAATCATTTCAAAGACATGTCACGTTGGTTGCCATGGGCGTTGGGAAAAGACCCTAACGCAGAGGATATGCCACTTTGGATTGCACCTGACAAGAAGGTCGATTTACCTAAGATGGAAGCTTGTATGCGCGACCACTATGAGGGCACTCCTCTGTCACTCGATAAGGATATAGCACAGGGTATCTGGGATTCTCCTTACCGCCCTACCCCATTAAAGTTTGAGGTAGATGGCAAGCAGTACTTCAACGAACGCCCTATCTCAACCCAGCAGACAGGTTTCTCTTACATTGCACAGCTCCGTTCATGGTTGCCACGCGAGATTGGTGGTATCCTTTGGTTCGGTAACGATGATGGTAACATGGTTGCTTACGTGCCTATCTATTGCAGCAATACAGAGCGTGCAGAGTGTTTCAACACACCAGGAGCTGATGCGGTAACCTTCTCTGATAAGAATGCTTTCTGGGTATGCAACTGGGTTAGCAACATGGTTTACCCTCGCTACTCTCAGCTCTTCCCTGCATTAAAAGAGGTGCGCGACTCACTTGACAACGCTTTCCTCGCAGCACAAAAGGGTGTGGAGGCGAAGGCAGAAGCACTCTATGCCACCGACAAGGCAGCTGCAGTGAAGTATCTCAACGATTACTCTGTTCAGAAGAGTAACGAAATGATTACACGTTGGCGTCAGTTGGCTATCCATCTGATTGTGAAGTTCAATGATATGGCTGTTAAGCCTGAGAAGGATGGCAAGTTCCTCCGCACTTCAACAGGTCTTGGCGAGCGTGTAAAGCGTACGGGTTACAGCGACTACTTTAAGCGTGAACTGGTAAAACAGACTGGCGACAAGTTTGCTGTACCTAACAAGTAGAACATCTAAAAGATTCAAGTTTAGCTGGCAAGTTGGTTTAACCAACTAAACTTCATATATTTACAAAGAGGCTATATTCATCGAGATATAGCCTCTTTGTTTATTAATAAAGATAAGAAATTCGAGAAATAACTTGCATTATTCCTAATAAAGTTTTATTTTTGCTCTGAATAAAACCCGTTTATATGGCACTTTTAGAAGTTATTTTCTTATTGATAACCCTCATTTTGATGCCGTTTATAACGCATGGTAAGCCTTGGTCTTTAAAATTATTATACTTAGGCTTTTGCGGTTTCTTTACCCCAATAATAGGGATTCCACTTTATTATTATCTAATGAAGTAATACCACTTATCAAAGGTGAACAACCCTTTATACTACAACTGACTGTTATCATATTGTCATCCAAAATCAGTTCATTTAGCTAATAAGAATCATGCACAGTGTGGTCTAATGACCGATTTGGGCTTAACTTGGTGAGTCTTAGCAACTCCTTTGCATCGTATTTAGTATGCGCACATGTGGTGCTAAGGCTTAGCACGCTATGTGCGGAGCATCAACACGACATGTGCGGAGGCTTAACACAATGGCTAAAAATGAGAGGAGAAGGTCATCTTTGTAACAACTAAGAACCAATAAGCACACATTCATTATTCAATACTGACATACTAATAAACAGAAAAGAGGTTGATTCTAATGCTACATTGCGTAGCCTTCGAATCAACCTCTTTAATTATATTAGTCTAAAATTGGAGGACTATTCTTCCTCATCCTTTACTTCTGCCTCATGCTCAGCAATCAACTTCTGCTGGATATCATTTGGAACAAGCTCGTAACTTGCGAACTTTGTTGTGAAACTTGCACGACCACCAGTGAGAGAACTCAGTGAGATACTATAGTTAGCAAGTTCTTTCAAAGGAATCTTTGCTTGTAACTTCTGATAACCTGCCTCAGAGTCCATACCCATAATCATGGCACGACGTCCCTGTAAGTCGCTCATTACGTCACCCATATAGTCACCTGGAACATACACCTCTAAGTCATAGATTGGCTCGAGAATCTTTGGTCCTGCAGCCTTGAAAGCGTCTGAGAACGCATGACGAGCAGCCAAAGTGAATGAAAGTTCATTAGAGTCAACTGGGTGCATCTTACCATCGAAGACTATCACACGTACATCACGTGCATAGCTACCTGTCAGTGGACCACGCTCCATACAATCCATCACACCCTTTAAGATAGCTGGCATAAAGCGAGCATCAATAGCACCGCCGACAACAGAGTTGATGAACACAAGTTTACCACCCCAAGGAAGGTCGCGCTCTTCACGTCCCTTGATATTCATCTTAAACTCCTGTCCGTTGAACTTATAGGTTGTTGGATCAGGCATGCCCTCTGCGTATGGTTCAACAATCAAGTGCACCTCACCAAACTGACCAGCACCACCACTCTGTTTCTTATGACGGTACTCAGCCTTTGACTGCTTGGTAATTGTCTCACGATATGGAATCTTTGGCTCCTTGAAAGTCACCTGAAGTTTCTCATTGTTCTCCAAACGCCACTTCAAAGTACGTAGGTGGAACTCGCCCTGTCCATGGACGATAGTCTGCTTCAACTCCTTACTCTGCTCAACAACCCATGTAGGGTCTTCCTGACGCATCTTTAATAATGCAGCCATGAGCTTCTCAGTCTCCTGTGAACTCTTAGCTTCAACGGCACGAGAGTATTTAGAGTTTGGATATTTAATGAAGTCAAAACGTTGGTCAGTACCCTTACCATTCAAGGTATTACCAGTCTTTACATCCTTCAACTTCACGGTACAACCTAAGTCACCAGCATTTAACTGGTCAACAGCAATACGATTAGCACCTGCACAAGCATATAGCTGTCCCATACGTTCCTTTGAACCACGGTCAGAGTTAGTCAAGTCGTCACCAGACTTCACACAACCACTCATCACCTTGAAATAGCTAACTTCACCAATATGTGGTTCCATACCCGTCTTGAAGAAGTAGAGAGACTCTGGACCATTACTGTCTGGCGTAACTTCCTCACCACGTGTATTATGAATCTTAGGCATCTCATCAACGAAAGGAACAACATTGCCTAAGAACTCCATCAGACGACGAACACCCATGCTCTTACCTGCACATACGCAGAAAACAGGGAAGATAGAACGCGTTACAAGACCCTTACGAATACCTGTACGCAACTCATCTTCTGTCAATGTTTCCTCTTCAAAGAACTTCTCCATCAAGCCCTCATCATTCTCGGCAGCAGCCTCAACGAGTGCTTTATGTAGTTCCATTGCCTTTGGCATCTGGTCAGCAGGAATATCCTCAATGATAGGTTCGCCACCTTCTGGCTTCCAGCTGTATTTCTTCATCAACAGAACATCAATCAAACTATTAAAGCCAGGACCTGTTTCGATAGGATATTGTACAGGAACACACTTTGAACCATAAATCTCCTGCATGGTGGAAATAAGGTTATCAAAGTCGCACTTGTCAGAATCCAACTGGTTAATAAGGAAGATAACAGGCTTCTTGAGCTTCTCGGTATAACGGAAATTGTTCTGTGTTCCGACCTCTGGTCCATACTGACCATTGATAAGAATAACAGCCTCATCGGTTACATTAAGGGCAGTAATCGCGCCACCAACGAAGTCATCACTACCCGGACAGTCGATGATATTCAGCTTCTTATTATTCCACTCAACATGGAATACCGTTGGGAACACTGAATAGCCATACTCCTGTTCAACAGGGAAATAATCGCTAACAGTATTCTTAGCTTCTACTGAACCGCGTCGCTTAATGACACCAGCTTCGAACAACATACTTTCGGCAAGAGTAGTCTTGCCGCTACCGGCACTGCCAACCAAGGCAATGTTCTTAATCTCGTTTGTCTGATATACTCTCATATCTGATAGATTTAAGCTGTTAGTAATAATTTATTTCGTCTCAAGGGACAAGCCGTAGCTCATCAATTCTGCGGTCTAAGTTATACATTTTCATCGAAAGCACCAAAGTTTCTTACGAAAAAAACGAAATCTTTTAAAACTTATTAGTACATTTGCATTAATTCTTGTAAGGCATACATTAATATATACGTATATACACTTATCATGTTAGGATTATACATTCACATACCTTTCTGTGCCAGTCGCTGCATTTATTGTGGCTTCTATTCTACTGTGCCAGCCAAGAAGAAGGACGAAAGGTTTTCTGTAGAAGAACGCTATGTGAATGCTATCTGCCATGAGATGGAACTGCGTGCGGAGAAGAATAGCAATAACTCTGGTGAAAGAATAGGCGGTTTGTCAACTATCTATTTGGGTGGTGGGACTCCTTCACAGCTTTCTTTTGAGAGCCTACAAAAGATATTCCAGACGATAGAAAACGTGTATCACATTGGTTTAGAATGGGATACAAAGAACAACACTTGTACCACAGCGACTCCTATTGAAGTCACAATGGAGTGTAACCCCGATGATATAACGGAGGAATTTGCACAGAACTTGCGTTCCCTTCCTATCAATCGTATCTCTATGGGAGCGCAGACTTTCTCTGATGAACGCCTACGTTTCCTGCATCGTAGACATACAGCTGACGAGGTGGAAACTGCTGTAAAGCGTCTAAGAAGTGTAAACATCAAGAACATATCAGTAGACCTTATGTTTGGTTTTCCCAATGAGACACTTGAAGAATGGAAAGAAGATATTGAACGACTGCTTGCTTTAGACATTGAACATATCTCTGCATATAGTCTTATGTACGAAGAAGGGACTCCCCTCTATCGCCTTCTTCAAGCGGGAAAGGTCAAGGATATGGACGATGAACTTTATCGTCAGATGTACGATACTCTCATCGACCGCTTAGCCGAAGCTGGTTATGAACAATATGAGATTAGTAACTTTGCCAAGCTTAAAGGTCAAAGTTCAAACCTCAATGTTCAAAGTTCAAAGTTCAAAGTTCAAAGTCCCTACCGTTCTCAACACAATAGTTCGTATTGGCACAATGTCCCTTATATAGGCATCGGGACCTCTGCCCATTCCTACAGCAATGGCAAAAGGAGTTGGAATATAGCAGATACCAAGGCATATATCGCTGCTATTGAGGAAGACAGACTTCCTTGCGAGGAGGAGATAATCGATGCAGATACACATTACAATGACATGATTATGACCGCCCTTCGCACATGTGAAGGAATAAATCTCTCAACGCTCTCTACTGAATACTATACTTATCTCATGCGCCTTGCCAAGCCTTTACAACAACAAGGTTTGTTGAAAGAGGACAATGGTTGGCTCCATCTCACCCGTGACGGCATCTATGTTAGCGACTCCGTTATGAGCGATTTAATGAAAGTATAAGTCTATCCTCACAAATCATCATCACCCAACATTCAACACCCAACACCCAACAACCCCATGACCAACGAAGAATTTGAAAAGAAATGGGCAGAGAATCGCAAAGAGGTTCTTGCCAACAACGAAGAGTATCAGCGTATTTCCCAGAGCTATAAAGGTTCAGGCTGGATTGACTATGTCATCTTAATAGCAGGTTTTGTCATCTGCGAGAACTATACCAAGACTATTGTCAACAGTATCGTACTCCAATATCTCTTTGCCCTTGTTGGCATGATCTTGATATGGTTGGGCTATCGCCTTATCAAGAGTCTCCTCAACAGCAAGCAATCCTTAGGAGAACTCGAAGAAAAGATAAAACAGCAATACAAAGATTCTATTAGTGATTAATCCACATACATGCTATGATTAGCCTCAATTAGCTGGTTTTATAAAGGGGAATAAACTACATAATAAATGTAATTAGATGCGATGTTTATCTGTCTTTTACAAACGAATCATTCCCATGTAATTGATTTTTTGTAAACTATTTTCGTACAGTTCAAAACCAACACATGCTCTTTTAGCTTCTAAAAGACGCCCAATTGACTTGCAAAAGGTGCCCTTTAAGCCCCTTACTAACGCCCTTTTGAAGTCCTATTAAGCACCTTTTACTTTACTATTTTATAACTAATTGATTTCCTTATGGTTACAAAACCACTTCGCATATGTATTTTTGCCGTTAGTTATAGATGTTTTCCTTGAAATTATGTAATGATTTTTCAAACTCTCGTCTACAGATTTTCGAAGTCTTAAAATGAAAAGGTTTTCAATGTCAGAGGATGATAATAGGATAGAATGTTAACTATCTTAGCCAAGTTTTTGTTTAGTGAGTAACTTTGATTCTTCCGTTAAAGTGATACGAAAAGCGTCCACACATTTAGCGGAAGAACCATGAATATGACTTATAGAGTAATCATAATTATGAATTATGGATTATGAATTCTGAATTATAATGGTAATCATA
>NZ_JACD01000048.1:0-20076 GCF_000517825.1 Prevotella sp. ICM33 | reverse complement strand
GTACGCTACACCTCCGTCGCTCTTTGTGCCGTCGGCACCTCCGTGACATTGCGTTTACCTCCGTTCCCTCAGTGACTCCGTGTGCCTATTATATAAGAGTTTTAGTCTATCACTCCATATTTCGGAAGAACCACTTTTCTAAGCAAATCCTTATCCCGAACTGGCGTAACAACTACGAAAGACATCAAGCATACCACCCCCTCTCCCCTTTGGAGAGGGGCAGAGGGGTGAGGCTTTTTCCCTACTTTTAGGTATTGCACTATTCCTTACAACATCCTACCTTTGCATTAACAAATCAAAGGCGAGCTCTAGAATCATTGATAAGGTCACAAAAAGCCCTATGGGGCGTGCTGTGACTATATCGAAGATTTACAGAACATGCCTGAATTTAAAACAATTTAAAATGATAAAGAAAAGAACCGTAAAACAGATTTTATGTAAATCGGCGTTTGTTTTCGCCGCTACGTTCGTTCTTTCGTTGCCCACTTACGCAAGGCACGAGAACGAAGTGAAAGTTAATACCGAAGCCAACATTAAGGGATGCGTTGTGGATAGTAAAACACAACAGCCTCTTTCGCACGCTAGCGTGCTGGTCTTGGGTACAGTTATCACTACCACCACCGATGCCGATGGCCATTTTATGCTGCGAAATCTGCCTGTGGGAAAGGTGATTGTGGAAGTGCGCTCGGCTGGTTATAGGGCTTACAAACACGAGGTGACAACGCAAAAAAATAATACCCATGAGCTGAATGTGATGCTCAAACCCGACGAAATTGCGCTCGACGAGGTTGTTGTGTCGGCCAATCGTAGTCAAACACTTAGACGTGAGTCGCCTGTGGTTGTGAATGTTCTGGACACGAAGTTGCTCGAGTCTACCCATTCTACAACCTTGGTGCAGGGTTTAAACTTCCAACCAGGCGTGCGAACCGAAGATAATTGCACCAATTGCGGATTCTCGCAGGTACGCATCAATGGGCTTGATGGTCATTATTCGCAAATATTAATCGACTCGCGACCCGTTTTCACGGCCCTTCAAGGTGTTTATGGACTCGAACAGATACCCTCTAACATGGTGCAACGTGTTGAAATTGTTCGCGGTGGTGGCTCGGCGCTCTTCGGTGCTTCGGCCATTGGTGGCACGATCAATATCATTACCAAAGAACCTAGCGAAAATTCGGCCGATGTGGCGCACACCATCACAGGCGCAACAAATGGCTCTACTGCTTTCGACAACAACACCACGGGCAACCTATCGGTTGTTACAACCAATAATAGAGCTGGGTTTTATCTCTATGGACAAAGCCGACACCGCGCTGCTTACGACCGCGATGGCGATGGTTACACCGACCTTCCCACGCTAGATAATAAAACTGTGGGGCTTAGCTCTTTCTTCCGACTCACCGATTACTCCAAAATAACCCTTAAATACCACGGCTTGAAGGAGTATAGACGTGGCGGAAACAAACTTTACTTGCCTGCTCACGAGGCCAATATTGCCGAACAAATCGAACATACCATCAACGGCGGAAGTTTGGGCTACGACCTCTTTAGCCTTAATGGTAAGGGACATTTCAGTGCTTATGCCTCGTTTCAAAACGTTGACCGTAAGAGTTATTACGGAGGACTGGGCGAACTGGCCACCGCTGCCGATGGACTTAAGGCCTTGAACGAAGCCTATAAACTGGGACTTAACCTCGATATGAGCGAAGACGATGCCGCCACGCTGCCCGCCAACCAACAACAAACGCTGGCCGATGCGCAAGCCTACGACAAAGCACAACGAGCCTATAACCTTACGCATAACATCAATTACATAGCTGGTGCGCAATATGTGCACAATTTCGACCGTCTGTGGTTCATGCCTTCGAGTCTTGTTGTGGGGGCCGAATATAGCTACGACCGCATTAAAGACCACTCTCTGGGCTACAACAGCGTGATGGAACAGCGCGTGAATATTGGTAGCTTCTTTGCTCAAAACGAATGGAAAAACAACCATTGGGGCTTGCTTCTGGGCGGACGACTAGACAAACACAACCTTATCTCGCATCTTATCTTTAGTCCGCGCGTTAATCTGCGCTACAATCCCACGCCCAACACCAATTTCCGACTTACTTACGCTGGCGGATTTAGAGCCCCACAGGCTTTTGATGAAGACCTTCATACGCGTATTGCTGATGGCGACCGTGTGAAAATTGCGTTGGCTAAGGATTTGAAAGAGGAACGTTCGCACAGCTTTAGTGCATCGGCCGACCTCTATAAAAGTTTTGGAACAGTACAAACCAACGTTCTTATTGAGGGCTTTTACACACGCCTTAACAACATGTTTGCTACACGCAAACTGGCTGATGATGTGATTATTGATGGCGCACGTGTTGAAGAACGCTTCAATTCTAACGGTGCAACGGTGTATGGAATTAACCTCGAGGGCAAGGCTTCGCTCTCGTCGTGGGCGCAATTGCAAGCTGGTTTTACTTGGCAAAGCAGCCGTTATCGCACGCCCGAAGAATGGGACGACGATGCTGCTCCCGAGTTTAAAACCACTAAACGTCTGCTGCGAACGCCCAACACCTACGGATATTTCACCCTCACTGTGCATCCCACCATCGATTTTGCCCTATCGTTATCGGGCGTTTACACGGGTAGAATGTATGTTGGCCACCCCAAAGGGGGGAGCGAGCGCACCAACGACTTTGCTATCATTGAGCACACTCCCGCGTTTCTCACGCTTAACCTGAAGCTTGCCTATAATTTCTACATAACTAAGCAGGTGAAATTGGAGGCTAGTGCGGGGGTGCAAAACATGCTCGATGCTTACCAAAAGGATTTGGATAAAGGGGCTTCGCGTGCCTCCGACTATGTTTACGGACCTACTCAACCCCGCAGTTTGTTTCTTGGGGTGAAGTTTTCGTACTAGGTATTATGTCTTTTTTACCCAAAAACAGTGGGTAGAGTTGTTTTGATTTTGTGTATTGCTGGATACATTGCCGTTGTTGTTATTGAAAATGTGGTGCACTACGCTCAAACAATATCATAGGCAAGATGCCGACAAGCCAACAAAAGATGAACTGGATGAAATGTAAGCAACATCAATTGTGTGATTAGTGGTCTTACAATTGATTTGGGTTTAAAAAGCTGGGTGTAATGATTGAAAGCTACGGTAAATAGACTTTACAAAACGCATTTCAGTACTACACCACTTCTAGAAAGGCAAAAACGCCTGTAGGCGATGCCAGTGGCACAATGAGCGACGGAGATGAAGCGTACAGATTCCTGATAAGTTTTGGGGTAAATGCTTTGGGCATAAAATCTCTAATAAAACTGGCAAATAACCTCCGTTTCTCCACGCACCGACGGTGCCTCTGTGACTTCCATTGCCTTGTATGCAATAAGCCTCTGTACACTCCTTTTCTCTGTGTGACATTCCGTCAGAGTTCAAAATTTAGGCGGACAGCCTTATGATTCCAAGTTTCAGAAGACCCAACAAAATGAGTAATTAAGCAATGAAAACCTATGATTTCCATTATTCTGTTCACGAGGTGGACGGAAAACTATTTAAGTTGATTGAATGCTCTACATGGCCTCGCCTGAATGTTCAGGTGATTGATACCACGCCTGACCGCTTTGAAGACGATTTAAATGTGATTAAAAGTCGTTCTCTTTGCGGTTATTCTCCCCATGATAAAACCTTTATTCTCAAGCATGCAGGTGGAGAAGGCAACGGCGAATTAAAACAAAGTAATCTCGATGAGATTTTCGACGGCATGAATGAGATTATGAATGCTGCGGTGAAGTGGTGGATGAAAAATAAAAAAACACTTAACACAACACACAACAAGTAGCCCCTCCCCCTTGCCCCTCCCCCAAGGGGAGGGGAGTAGAATGCGCGATATCCCTTTGATGTTTGATATAAAATAAAATTTGTAAACATAAAATAACGATATGTCAGACAAAGTCGCTATATTTGTAGTTCGGCACTTTAAAACAAACTTTCCTGTCACTTCTGTCATCGGTTGTGAGTGTTTAACTTGTTGATTTACAATGAACTCTACGCAAATGTTAAAATGACAGCAAATGAAAATAAAAGTAAGTTTGTGAGAAGTGTTGTAATTGAGGCAGACTTTATTAGCCTATTTGGGATGTACCATAGGTTATAGTGTTTACTTTGCATATCTATCTTCTTGTATGAGATTGTGATAAAGACTTTGTTGTAGAAGTAGATAAAGAAATATCTGCTTAATCAGACAAGGTGCTGTATTGGATATAAATCTGATGATTGATGTACAGATTTTTTCTGATGCATATGTATGAATGAAAATATAACAGTAAATTGAAACAAATATGATTTTTACTTGGATGCCTTTCTACAAGGAGTTTGCAGAAAAACTTCTTCAGTTTCAAACGGATAGGAAGAAACTGCTTAAACTAATATATAATAATAGAGCAACTCTCTTAGCAGACTACCTTCACGACGAAGGTGGTAAGGATGATTTATTCACAGACATTGATCCGTTTACTACTTTCGGAATATTTAATCGAGGTGTTAAAAAAGAAAATAGAATCCGCTCTGCAGAATTATTTAAGGATCTTCTGAATATGTCAGCTAATGTTCCAGAAGACTTTGTAGGTATTCCTATCCTTAATAATCAGAAGTCTCATTTCTTTGGTTTTAGAAGGGATCGTGAAGATGATGATATTGATAATCTTTGGAGTTTGTTTGTAAAAGTAGTTAAGAAAGAGAACTTCGAAGACGAATATAATATAGTCATAAGGCAATATATTATACGTGTAAATATAACAATGGCTTTGTTCTGGATTCGTCCAGAAGATTTCTTGGCTTTTGACAGTACGAATAGAGCATATTTGAAAGAACATTATGGTGTTATATTACCAAATAAAGCTCCAGAATATTCAGAGTATATGAGTATACTTAATGATATAAAGGCGAAAATGAAGAAAGGTGTTATAAAGGAAAAAACATTCTATGAACTTTCTGCAAATGCGAACAATGGAACATTAGATGAGGCAGAACTAACATGGTATGATGATGTTGTCCGTACATGGGAGCGACGTAAGAACATAGTGTTATATGGTGCGCCGGGTACTGGTAAGACTTATGACGTACCAGAGCTTGCTGTTCGTCTTTGTGATCCGGCGTTTATGGCTGCAGAACCGAGTAGGGAGGAGATAGTAAGCAGATACAATCAGCTTAAAACGGAAAAGCGTATTGCCTTTACTACCTTTCATCAGTCCTTAGACTATGAGGATTGGATTGAGGGATTACGCCCTGTTGTCAACGAGAATAGTCAAGTAACCTACGAGATTGAAAGCGGAATCTTCAAGAAGTTGTGTGAAGAGGCAGAACGCCCTGTGGTTAAGGACAAGCAGGTGGGTATCGCCGATAATGCTGTTGTCTGGAAGGTTTCACTTGCAGGCACGGGCGATAATCCAGTACGAAGCGACTGTATGAAGAATAGCTATATCCGTATCGGGTGGGATGGTTATGGTCCAGTTATCTCGGATGAGACCGATTGGAGTATTTATAATGGTGAAGGAAAGCAGATATTAGATGCTTATATCAATAAGATGAAGATAGGCGATATCGTTATGTCTTGTTATTCAAGTCAGACGATTGATGCCATTGGCGTTGTTGTTGGTGATTATGAGTTTGAGGATAAATTCCCTAACTATAAGCGTGTTAGACGTGTTAACTGGCTTGTAAAGAATATCAATGAGAACATTGTAGAGATGAATGATGGTAAGACAATGGTAGAGTCTTCTGTCTACCGTTTGAATTCTATTACGCTTAATGATGTAAAGTCAATTCTTGAGAAGTACGATACTTCTTCTAAGATGGAGGAGAACGACAAAGCCTATGTGATGGTTATTGATGAGTTGAATCGTGGAAATGTGTCGAAGGTGTTTGGTGAACTGATAACACTGCTCGAAGCAGACAAGCGTAAGGGACGTATTAATGCTGAGAGTGTGGTGCTGCCTTACTCTAAGAAAGCTTTTCATATTCCAAACAATGTCTACCTGATTGCAACCATGAATACTGCTGACCGCTCTTTAGGTTCGCTTGATTATGCTATCAGACGACGTTTTGCCTTCATAGCAGAGAAGCCATTTGGCTTAGATGTAAAAGGATTCGATGAGGATCTGTTTGAGAAGGTTAGTAGTCTGTTTGTTAAGAACTTTGATGATTATAAAGAGAGTGGTTGGGACCCAACAATGAAACTCGAACCCGCAGACACGCTGTCTGATGAATATAAGCCAGAAGATGTTTGGATTGGTCATAGTTACTTCTTAATGCAAGATGAGGAAGATAACACGAGCAATCGTCTTCTCTATGAGATTATCCCGCTTTTAGAGGAGTATGTTCGTGATGGTGTGCTGACAGCAGAGGCACAAGGTGTTATTGACGCATTATATAAGCAAGCAACTGAGTAATGAGAGTAGTGCAACTTCAAGAGCAGTTGTTGGGGAATAATCCTCTTCAGCAAACTGAGTGTGAGGCTATCATCCCTTATATGGATGATGGCTCAGAAGTTGTGCGTGGGGTTAAAAGAGGGCGTGAGGAGAAGGAACTCTGTCTTAAGCTATCTCGTAAAGCGGATAGCATCTGTGCCACTGGCTCTTATTTCGTTGGGGTAGACTGGATTAAGGAGGAGGAGTTAGCTGTGCAAGTCAGTCCTAAGATGAATGACGGCTTTGAGATAGACTATGTTCGTATGTTAAACGAGGCATTAGCAGAACCTGATAACATGGAGCATCTGAAAGACTTACTTACCATTCGTTTTGATAAACCTTCTATCCGTATCAGTCAGCAGCAAGACCTGTTGAGTATCTTCTTGATAACAGAGTATCTGAATATTCTTCAGCGTATCGTAAGAAAGGGTTTGAAGAAGAGTTACTATAGGGTTGAAGAAAACCTAAACAATAAGGTTAAAGGACATATCCTTGTCAGTAGAACGATTCAACGAAACCTTGCGAAGGAGCGTATTACAGACAATGTCTGCCGTTATCAGGTGTATGACATTGACTCACCAGAGAACAGAATACTAAAGAAGGCACTTGCTTTTTGTAAGAAGCAGTTGGAGGTTTATAAGCATGCACTTGACACAAAGGCTTTGGAAAAGAAGATAAGATATGTGCAGCCTTCTTTCGAGCGGGTGGGCGATGAGATAAGTGTTAAGGCAATGAAGACGTTTAAGGGGAATCCTGTTTTCAAAGAATACTTCACGGCTGTTGAGTATGCACAACTGCTGCTAAGACGTTTCAGTTATGACATTACACTTGTTGGTAAAAGCCAGATAGTCACGCCTCCGTTCTGGATAGATATGAGCAAGCTCTTTGAGTTATATGTTTTTGGTAAACTTAAGAAGATTTTTACAGGGAAAAGAGAGATTCAATATCATGTGAAAGCTCATTATCAAGAACTTGATTATCTTCTGAAACCGACAGAGTGGACTGAACCCTACGTTATTGATGCGAAATATAAACCACGTTATAAGCAGGGTGGTGGTATAACTATGGACGATGCAAGGGAAGTGAGTGGTTATGCCCGATTAAGCAAAATCTATAAAGAATTAGGTTTGAATGAAGAAACTGCACTGCCTATTAAGTGTCTCATTATCTATCCCGACCAAGATCAAGAAGAGCGATTTACCTTTACAAGAACGGAAGAACCAGCGTTTGAAAAGGTCTCTAATTATGTACGTTTCTACAAATTAGGAATCAGATTGCCTGTTATTTCTGTGTGAACCATTATTAACTCAATCGTTTTTTCCTTTTATTTTCGTCCCTTTTTTAGGTCTTTATTGTTTTATAATGTTATTTCTTACTTTATATTTTTCTATAAAGTAGTGCTTTTCTATTGTCTTTTTATTAGTTGTTATATATCTGATAATAAGGTGATTATGATTTAATTTGAGGTTTAGAAGGTTATTGAAAGACTTATATTGATTTATATTATAGCCGTAGGAAGTTTGTATTCGCTTTTAGTTTCGCTTTTTCTTCGTAATATTGTAGTTGAAAAGGAAAGATAAGAAACCTAAATCTTTGTTGATAAGAAAAAGGACTTCGAGTTGTATTACGAAATAAATCAGATTTTAATAACCTTTTAATATATAAATTTATGGGATTAAAAACATTTACAAAATCTATTTTATGTTGCGCTTTATTCGTTGTTGGCGCATTGTCTGCAAAAGCTGCTGATCGCTTAGTAATCGTCGGTAACGCTACGTGGGGTGGTTGGAATCTTGGTCAATCTACCGTTATGCAGAAGTCTGATGAGAATGTTGATGTCTTCAAGGCAACTGTTCATTTGGATGCAAACAAGGAGTTTAAGTTCTTGACCGAGCTTGATTGGGGTAAGTTGGAGTATCGTGCTGGAGCGAGTTCTGTTACCTTACAGTCGGGTGTTGAGGCTCCATTGGTTAGCAGCGAAGATGAGCCTACCGATGGTAAGTTCTTTGTTTCTGAGTCTGCCAACTATGATATTGTTTGTAATTTGGCTACGAAAAAAGTGGTTGTTACCAAGGCTGCTTATCAGGCAACAGCATTGAAGCACACTGCTTTATGGATGATTGGTAGTGCTACAAAGGGCGGTTGGAGTATCGGTGAAGGAACGATTATGAAGGCAGATGCAACTAATCCTGCAAAGTTCTCAGTACGAACAGAGTTGAAGGCTGGTGAGTTGAAGTTCGGTACGAATGTTTATGCTGGCTTCGATCAGATGTTCTATTTGCGCGACTTGTCAGACGAGGGTAAGATTGTCTTTGGTGGTGATGATAACAAATGGAACTTCACAGAGGAGGCTACATACGATGTTACCGTTGATGTTGCTGCGATGACAGTGTCATTTACTAAGGTTGATCCAACAGCGATTAGCACTGTAGAGACAGCAAACAATGCACCTGCAGTTTACTACACATTGAGCGGTGTGAAGGTTGAGAAGCCTGTTGCTGGTGTTTATGTAAAGCGTCAGGGTGGTAAGTCTGTGAAGGTTGTAGTGAAATAAAACCTTGTTTCTTACCATAAGATGAGTAAGAAATAGGTTCTTCCGTTAAATCCAAATCGGTCATTAGAGGCTAAACATATTGTGGTCTAATGACCGATTGGGGTTTAATGTGTGTGCGCTTTTCGTATTGTTTTAACGGAAGAACCGAAGTTACTCATTAAACAAAAACATAGTTAAGACAGTCAACTATTTGTCCTATTATCACTCTCTGACATTGAAAAACACTTCGAAAATCTGCAGAAAAGGGTTTGAAAAACTATTACAAAATTGCAAGTAAGACATCTATAAATAACGGCAAAAACACATACAAAAAGTAGGTTTGTAACCAACAGCAAATCAATAAGTTATAAAGTAGTAAAGTAAAAGGTGCTTAATTGCATTCCAAAAGGGCGTTAGTTAGAGCTCAAAAGGGCATCTTTTGCAAGTCAATTAGGCGTCTTTAAGAAGCCAAAAGAGCATGTATTGTGTTTGAACGGTATGAAAATAGCTTACAAAAGTCAATGACATGGGAATAAATTGGGGTCTTCAGGATTTTGAGTGATGAGTCTTACCACTTAAGGTTAGGTTTCTTATGAAATGTCACACGGAGGGACGGAGAGGACGGAGGATTATTAAAACAAAGCAATGGAAGTCAGGGAGGCACCGTCGGTGTATAGAGCGACGGAGCTTGTTTGCCAATTCTATTAGCAATTTATATACAAAGTGTTTATCCCAAAATCGTTATCAAGAATCTGTACGCTACACCTCCGTCGCTCTTTGTGCCGTCGGCACCTCCGTAATATTGCATTACCTCCGTCCCCTCCGTGACTCTGTGTGCCTATTATATAAGACTTTTAGTTTATCACTCCATATTTCAAAAGAACCAAAATAAAGCCATATCGACATCTCCCCTACGGAGATGAAGATATGGCATTTTGATTTGTAGAAAAGGTTTGTTATATTTTATGCGTACGGTAAATTATGTAATCACCGTCCGCTTGGATTGTAAATTCATTCGATAAGGCTTCGTTCAGTGTTCCCTGCCATAGCTCGCTGAATGGATAGATATCCCATTTTAGTCCGTTACTACTTAGTTCCTTGCAGGTAGCATTGAAGATACTGACTTGCTGTCCGGGGAATGATTCAAAGCGAGTTGTACCCGATGCTGCAACAAAATATCCATAGTCGGTTACCATCACTGGGTCGATAGCCAACTGGCGATAGTAATAGAGCATGAGAGAGATGTTGCCCAAAGTATGATCTTCACGCTTGCCAGTTGCTCCGAGGTAGCAGAAGCGAGGACGAGTATGGGTAGATGCGTCCATCTTCAAGTGTGAACGAGCAAAGAGCGTTGCCTTCGTAAGGTCGTTAAACTCCTGCTCTGAAATCGGATGATAGATGTGTGCATAGCGTTGTTTCAACTCTTCTGAAAGTGAGTCGCCATCACCTACCACTGCTGTTGGCTCTATGTCATATTCAAGTAAATCCTCCAAAGCACCATCACAAACTATCAGATTCTCTGCAGTACGTAGGATGTGAAGGGGTAGGACGTGGGTTGGGAAGTCGCCAGCAGCAAGGATGACGGTACTAAAACCTCCCCCGAAGACCTCCCCTAACCCCTCCAAAGGAGGGGAAAGCCTAACGGAGTGTTCGTTGGGAATGTGTTGTTGTTGTCCGTTCTTATTATTTTCTTTATTATTGATAATCATTTATCTTGCTATTCTAATTCTAATCTTTCTCCCTTTCGAGATACTTTGTATTCGTTTTATTTATTGCTGTAACTTTTTCTTCAACCTATCAATATAATTTGGAGAACTCTAAAGGAACCTTTCTTCCGTTAGGCATCCCCCTCCTTTGGAGGGGTTAGGGGAGGTTCTTCCCTATTTGCACTCCCCTCCTTTCGGAGGGGTTGGGGGAGGCTCCTCCTCCACTTAAAGTACCCTGCCACTGCAATAACAGCATAGAAAGCATAGAGTCCTGCGGTGAAAGGAATCTCTTTATATACATAAAGTCCTGCTAATTCGATGTCGACAACAATCCATATCCACCACTGTTCGATGTATTTCTTTGCTAACGCCCACAGCCCGATGAAGCTGAGTGCATTGCCGAAGCTATCTAATACCGGTACGGTAGAGTTTGTGAACTTGATGAGGATGATATAAAGTGCAGCCCAGAGAAGGAGGAAGACAAGCAGTGAGGGGAGTATCAACTGTCGAGGATAGTGTGTGATAGGAATCTCCTCCGCCCCTTTCTTCCTTCCGAACTTCCAATACAAGAAACCATAGATGGCTGCTAAGGTATAGTATATCTGCATTCCAAAGTCCGCATACAGTCCTGCCTCGTAATAGACAAACATATAGATGACAGGCATAATAATCCCCGTCAACCAAAGCCATATACTCGCTTTGTATTCTTGATAGATGTAAATTAGGCCGACGATGCAGCCCAGCATGTCTAATGTCATAATGAATATGAAAGAAAAGCGACCAACAACAAACCATCAGCAATCCACCCACCAACTGGCTGGCCCACCAACCGGCCCCTCCCCCTTCCCCTCCCCCGAAGGGAGGGGCGTAGAATGCGTGATACCCCTACATGAGATTACAAGTGGATAAGTTTACGTGTAAACAAGTTGTCCTGCTTGAGTATTGACTCTTTTTACAAGCAATCTACAAGCATACCCCTTGTGATTAACATGAGTTTACAAGTGGACAAGTTTACGTGTAAACAAGTTGTCCTGCTTGAGTATTGACTCCTTTTACAAGCAATCTACAAGCATACAGTACAATTCACGCCCCTCCCTTCGGGGGAGGGGAAGGGGGAGGGGCCAGTTGTTAGGTCTTGTTCTATTTAAAACTTCACCGCAACACTTCCCATCACATTAAACCCTGCCATTGGGATAAAACCAATCTGTGTATAACGGTTCTCGTTAGGATGACCGTTGTTGTCGAGGATTGTGCTGTACACCCATCCGCTGGCTGCATAATGGCGATTGAAGATATTGTTGAGGTTCACACCGAAGACAACTTCCTTCAAACCAGCAATGTGCTTGGTAGGACGAAGGGTATAGCTGAGGTTGACATTCGTCTGTGAATAGCATGGCAACGAACGTGTCATATTCTCGGTATTGTCGAGATACTGACGACTGACGAAGTTTGTATGCCATACTGCCTCAAAGCCTTTATAATGGAGATTGAGCATACCATTGAGTATGGCTGATGGTGAGAACGCCAAAGTAGAGTGGTTGTAATGAATCTTACGGAAGGAAGCCTCCCAGTCAACACTTGCCATCTCGTCAAAGTCCTTGATGATATTACGACTCAAAGCAGCGTTACCCTCAACGGTCAACCATGACAGTGGGCTCCAGCCTGCCTCCAACTCAGCACCCATACGATAGCTGTCCTTGATGTTTGTAGTCAGATTCGCACCGATATCACTCTGTGCACCAGTCTGTACAAACTGGTTGTTATAGTTCATATAATAGAGGTTTACCCCTGCTCTCCAGTTGCGACCATTGTATTGATAGCCCATTTCGATATCCACCATACGCTCTGGCGATGGTGCAGGATAACTACCGTTGTTGGTGAAGTTATTACGTTCTGGCTCACGACTGGCATGCGCAATAGATGCATAAGCCTTGTGACCACCACGATAATAGCTGATTCCTGCTTTCGGATTTACGAAGTCATAACGCTCGTTGATGTCTAAGAGCTGGTTCTGATAGCCACTGCCGACCTTATAGAAACGGTCGTTCTGACCATCAGTCATATATTCTACATGACGGATCTGCAGGTCCATAAACACGTTCCAATAGTCTGCAAAGTTGTATTTTGCCTTGAAGAATCCGCTGTAATCATACTTATGTGCCTTAGAATCATAATACTTATAATCATTGCCACCAGCACGATACTTCGCATCTGCCTCCTCATTCTTTATATAAGTAAGGTAGCCGAAGTGACTGCCACGGAACAGCTGCAGGTTTAGTCCGCCTGTCACATCCCAACTCTCGTCCTTGTAATTGCTGGTGTAAACAATGCCGTAGGTGTGCTGTGACAAACCTTTCAGGCGTACGAAGTCTGACTTCTTAATAAACTTACCATTGCTATCGGTGAATGCCAAACCGAATTTTGCAAACTTCGTGTTATGCTTAAATTCGCTGTAATAGCCGTAACCGTAGGTGTAATGCAGGGTTACGTTATGACTCCAATGGTTGGAAGGGTGGAAAGCAAACGATAAGAGGTTATGATTCTGATAGAAATTATCTGTCGTCTTGTTCCAGAATGATCCGTCACGCATCGTGTAACGTGCTGTCTGATAGTTGCCATTCCCATCCTTTACGAAGGCTCCGTTAGCATCGGTCTGCAGGTATTCATAGAGTTGGTTGAATTTACCTAACCCTCTCTCGTACATATCTTTATAGGTCATGATACCAGTCTTAGCACCGTAGGTGCCATCCATTAGACTCAAGTCATTACTACCCGTAACGACACCATTCCATGCCTGTCCAGTCTTCTCGAAGTTGCCGATGTTCTTATAGCTGATGCGGAAGTTATCGCCCAACCATGTTAGTCCACCATAGTAAGAACCCGAACGTCCACTCGTTCCGTTGACATATCCGTCTGTTGCGGTCTCGTGATAGGCTCCATCGAAGACAAGATGATTGAAGAGCAGACCCGTGGAGAACTTCACACCTGCGTTATACGTATTGTATGAACCGTATGAACCACTCACCTCTACGCTTGGTTTTCTACTTGGTGCACTCGTTGCCAACGACACCGAACCACCGAAAGCACCGTCGCCATTGGTTGAAGTACCGATACCACGCTGTATCTGTACACTATTCATCAGCGATGCGTAAGAGTTCATGTTTGCCCAAAAGACCGTCTGGTCCTCAGGCGAATTGAGTGCAACACCGTCTAAGGTGATGTTGATTCTACTGCCCGCAGCACCACGGATGCGCATTGCTGCCGTACCCGTTCCGAGTCCGTTCTCGCCCCAAGCTAATACGCCCGGTGTCTGTGAGAGGAGGAAAGGCAGTTCACGTCCACTCTTTGAAAACGCCTCAAGTTCCGTTTTTTTGATATTAGAAACAGCGTATGGTGCACTCTTTGGTACACGTACACCTGCCACGACGACCTCGTCAAGATGCTGTTGTCTCAGTGTGTCCGTCACTGTTTGTGCCTTAATGGCTGCCACGCACGTCAGTGCAGCAGTAAATAGGATAATTCTTTTCATATCCCAGGTTGATGATTTAAGAAAAAAGTATAAGGGGGAATCTTCCTACGCCGGCATTATCCGTATCAGGTCAATGGGTATAATCTCAGCAAGCCCAAACAGGCAAGCACCCCTTAGTTTCCATTTTGAAAACCATTGCAAAAGTAATACTTTCTTATCAAACTGCCAAAAGTAATCTGTACAAATATCGTATGCGCGTGTTTATATTCGTGTCTTTCTATACGTGGAGTGGTAAAATTAGCTCAGCAGAAATATTGAGGAATAAATCAAAACTCTTACATATAAAGCACACAGAGCCACAGAGTTGACAGAGCTAATGGCAATATCATGGAGGTGCCAGTGGCACAAAGAGCGACGGAGATATAGCGTACAGATTCCTCATACCTTTTGGGATAAATATTCTGAACAGAATGTGTCTAATATGATTGGCAAACAAGCTCTGTCGCTCCATGCACCGACGGTGTCTCCGTGCCTACCGTTGTTTTGTCTTAATAATTCTCCATTTACTCCGTGCCTCTGTGTGACATTTCTTTAAAACTCTAAACTCAAGAGGTAAACCTTATCTCACCAAACTACTGTTGACCTATAAATATTCTCTTATGGAAGAAACTATTACACTTCTCACAATATAAGTTTAGTTTTGATTTGCTGTCACTTTTAACATTTTAAGTAACCCCCATGAAAACCAACGATTTATCTTGTGCTTTTAAGTGATAGCAGTGACAGCAAAATTGAAATACGCAAAAAGGAAAGAAGATTAGAAGTGTCTAAAACCATAGATTTCATGATTTCATAGCTAACATTACTATTAAGGTCAATCGTGCAACAACTTGTTGCACAATTAGAATAAATCTCAGAAGTACTTTCGGTACTCGGTCGTAACAATGCCATGTAGACAGAATAAATCTCCTTTTGTCTTTTTTCTTTCTGTCCTTCTGTCTTTATTTGTCTTTTTGTCATTCTGTCTCTTTTTGTCATTCTGTCTCTTTTTGTCATTCTGTCTTCTTCCGTCCTTCTGTATTGTAAAGATAATTCTAATCTCGAAAATCAAAAAGGCATTAATTACCTTTCAATTAACGCCCTTTTAGTTTGCAAAAGATGCCCTTTAAGCCCCTTACTAACGCCCTTTTGAAGTCCAATTAAGCACCTTTTCTGTATCGCCTTTGTAACTAATTGAATTTCTGAATGTTGTAGACTTGCTCCTTATGCGTGTTTTCTACCTTTGTTTTAGGTGTTTTACAGGATTTGATGTAAATATTTTTCACTAAACACTCCGTATTTTATAGCTTGCAAATGGATAGCGATTTTATGTCGGCAGGAGGATACTAAAAGAGGTTATTGGCTATCTAAGTCATCTGTTTCTCACTATAAAGTGTTATCTTTGTGGGCGAGTATTACTCATGTATGTTTTATCAACGAAAGCATTGTGTTATGAATAAAAAGGTTTATTTCGCAGGTTCTATCCGTGGTGGAAGGGAGGATGCGGCTGTGTATAAGCGGATTATTGACTATATCAACAGGACTGATACAGTACTGACGGAGCATATTGGTTTAGGGAGTTTGAGCGTTAAGGCACGTACAAAAGAGGATGATGTACATATATATGAGCGTGATACAGAGTGGCTTAGGTCATCCGATGTGCTGATAGCAGAATGTACGAACCCCTCTCATGGCGTTGGTTATGAATTAGCATACGCTGAGGCTCGTAATATCCCTGTCCATATCTTCTATGACAAGCGCAAAGCCAATATCTCCGCTATGCTGAATGGCAACGCCTATTTTAAGGTTTATCCATACGAGAACGAAGCGGAGATATATCCCGTTCTGGATAACATCTTAGGAAATAAGTAGGGCGATTTAATTGAGAAAAATCAATATTTGTGGTTGACTGTATTCTCCTATTCTTGTCAAGATAGGGACGAACACACTTGCCTTTTCAGTTATAATGCAAAGTGAGAAGTGAGCATCACACTTCTTGGACGAAGCTGGTAGAGGGTGTAGCTTTCGGAAAGATTGCTGTTAGAACGATAGATAAAGGTTTTTGTATTGAAGACATTATCGACGTTCAAAACGAATTGTATCTTCTTTTTTGTTTTAAAGGTGATACTAAGATTCATAAAGGTGTAATCCTTTTTATCCGTAAAACCACTATTATGCGTGTATTGTAGGTTGGTGTTAAGTATCAGTCTGTCAGGGATAAAAGCTATGGAGAGCGCAGCCTCATTACTAAAGTTGCGAATCATATTTGTGTAGTTACCCGACTTTGATTGAGAGATTGCCCATCGACAGTTCTCTGTCAGGCGGATGTTCTTGATAAGATTAAAGGCAAGGTTGCCAGAGACGAAGAAACTATTATACTGATAGTCGGTGATGACAGACTGGCGGAGTATCTTGCTTGTGTTAGTCGAATAATCAGCTGTTGCCCCGATACTCATGTCGTGCCAAGTAATCTCCTTTCTTACATTTGCCGTCATAGAGAAGTTGTTCTGGTGGTTCGGAGCATATTCAGCTTGCAATAGTGTATGTGCATTCTGGTCGATTGTCGTACCATAAATCATGTCACTCCATGAGCGACTAACCGCCCCAGAGAGGTAGGCAAAGAACTGATGCGGGATATTCTTGTAGTGTATCTTCCCATGTATAGATGCCGATTTGTTTTCCGATAGATTCATCTTGTAGCGGTTCAGTGTCCTATAGTTGCTCATCAGATAAGCAGTGAACAGACTTCTCCAACTCGTAGGAAACATCCCGTAACTCCCTCCTGCAGAAAGCGTCCAATTGTCTGTTGCTTTCCAAAGCATTGTAAAAGATGGCGAGAAGAGTAGGGTTGTGCGCTTTCCTTTCGTCGTCTCGTTAGCTATCGGTTCGTTATCCACCTTTGTGTAGTTGAGCGATAAAGGCAGATTGAACGATAGGCGGAAAGTGTTTTTGACATATTGTAGGTTGGCTCCCAAGTTGCTTTTCATTTGCAAGTAGCCCATGTCTCCGCTCGTCGCCATCGTCACAGCTGTATCATTTAATAGACTTTTTAGTCCCACATATTCAATATTCAGTTCTGCGGAAGGCGCAAGGGTCCAGTTGTGTTTTCGGATGTTTCTTATCAAAGTGAGACAGTTGTAACTTCCCATGTTTGAGAGTCTCGCATCTTGTCTTGCCTGCATGTCCCCTTCAATGGCGAGAGCTTGTGGATTTGTCTGTACAAAGTTGGTTGTCTTCAGCTTAAAACCTCCTCCATTGGTTGTACGCTGAATCCATTCTGTATGATTGTTCAGTCCTAAGTTTCTGTTAAAGGCATGTTGCTGGATACGTGCATTGTTTGACAAAGTTAGTCCATTGTCGTCACTCCAGTTCCCTGATAAGTCAAGTGTGTTTTTAAGATAAGTCTTACTGCCGTTGTTCTCAAAATGCAACTGCATTGTGGCAGCGTTCGTCGTATTACGTGCAGAAATGTCTTCTGTCATCATACGAGTACTTGCATCGGGGAGCAGATAAGTGGTTTGCGAATAGCTACTTTGCCGTTGGATATCGTGCCTGTAGGTAATGTTATACTTTATTTCCGCCGTCTCACTTAGTTTGTTGAGATTACTGAAACAGATGTTATGCTGATTGTTACGTAGACTCTTACCTACAGGAGATGACCCCGGAAAGATGATGGATGTTAGGTGAGAGGCTCCGATATTACTCCCATCATAGTATGATTTAAACCAATCAATGCTTGAACCGTTATTATCTGTTTCGTAATAGAAAACGTGCTGTTGTCTTTGTGCGAAGTACATAAGGGCAGCATTGACTTCTCTCAAAAAACCATTAGAATCGAAGCCTACACCTAAGTCTATGGTCTTTAGCCATCTGCCCTTTGCTTTCTTCTTTAGCCTTAAGTTGATAGCTGCCGATTCAGGTGGTATCTGATCCTGCAATGCCTTGATGTGTTCATGGTTTTCCATCACCTGTACCGTACTGACATCCTCAGCCTTAATACCATTCGTGGCGATGCTATACTTGCCCGCAAACATATCCATGTTCTCAATGTAGAAATGGTTGATAGGTACGCCTTGATACTTCACCATGCCACCTTCTAACGTGATACCTGGCAGCTGTTTGAGAATATCACCGATTGTTCTGTCCTGTCCTTTCATATAGGCAGAGACCAAGTAGTTCAGTGTGTCCCTACTTCCCCATAGCTTTCTTGCCTTTATCTCCACTTCTTTCAGGGTGATACTCTCATAGACAGCATTGAAGTTAACGGTCTGACTCGTTGGCGTTATCCGCTTCACCTGCCGTTTTATATTGAATCCTGTCAGGCTTAAAAGAAGGTTATCATTTGTTCGTGGATAGCTGATAGCGTATCTGCCGTCTTCATTGGTCACACTACTCGCAAGAATGGAAGAATCCTTCTCTTGTATGATTGTAACAATGCAACCATCCATAGGTTGATGTTTATTATCAACCACACGTCCAGTAATAGTCAGAGAGTCTCTCTGACTATTCTGAGCCTTACTGTTTATAGACAATAAGCCGATAAACGATAGTAAGATAAGTATGCGTCTTATCATTCTCGTTCCAAAGAATTGTCGAATGTGAAGAGCTTTAGTTTTACAACTTGTCCACTGAAATTAGTCGCAGTGAAGTTGTAGCCATAGCTCTCAAGGTAGCCTGCAGGATCTTTCAGCAATAGTTTCTCTTGTTTTCGTGTGTTCTCACGAGAAGTCTTTACATAGTTTCTGTCAAGGAAATAGATAGGGGTTACTGTCTTAGGTTTTTCTATGCCAGTAACCGTCCAGTGATAATCCCCTTCTTCGGTTTCAGCCTCCATAACCAAGCCAGGCAGTCCTGTAAACTTCCAAGGACCATAGGAAAGTGGAATCTTGGTAGTGAACCATACCTTATAATTTCTTCCTCGATAAGAACAGGTTGCGGCTGTACAATCGTAGTCTAAAAGCATTTTATGCTCGGTTGTAAGCTTCCATTGCATCTTTGGAGTAGTCTCTTGATAAAGGTAAGAGCCAGCCCCGTCCATATTGTAAATAACTGTTGTCTTTCCCTTTGGATAGCCAATATAGGTTTCACCAACGTTAGCGACGAGTTTCATAGCTGCTCTTGAGCCACGCTTCCCATTACGTAGAAAGGCTTTAGCCATTCTTAGGTCGGCATTATGTTCACTCTCCACAAAGCTCTGGCAAACCTTACGTCCAATGTAAGTATATACCTTTTCATGGTCAGGATTATTCTGTCCTGATAGGTCATATTTAACGGTTAGGTCATAAGAAACAATCAGCTGCGTTGTGTCGATTGCTGTATGCTTAAAAACATCCTGTTCCTTCATTTCCTGTGCATTTGCGGATACCGATAAGGTTAGCGCAATGAGTAGTAGTTTAATCTTCATATTCATAGTTATATCATCTATTAGGTAAATCAAAAAACGAGTACAATTTTACGAAATCTTTTTGTAAAATGCAAGTGAATGTTTCTTTAAGTTTAAATTATTTTTGATTCTTCTGTTAAATGTGTGGACGCTTTTCGTATTGCTTTAGTGAAAGAACCAAAGTTACTCGCTAAACAAAAAACATTGCTAAGATTGTCAACTATCTATCTTATTCTCATCCTCTGACATTGAAAACCATTTCTTTTTATACTTCGAAAATATGCAGACAAGGATTTGAAAAACCATTACATATTTTCAAAGAAAACATCTATAACTAACGTTAAAAACATATATATGAATCAAGTTTGTAACCATAAGAAAATCAATTAGTTATAAAGTGGTAAGGTGAAAGATGCTTAATTGGACTTCAAAAGGGCGTTAGTAAGGCTCTTAAAGGGCACCTTTTGCAAGTCAATTAGGC
>NZ_JACD01000047.1:0-9525 GCF_000517825.1 Prevotella sp. ICM33 | reverse complement strand
GCTCATTCCCCTTGTAGATAAAGGCATATAAGATGTTTTAGGTCTCTTTTTGTCACTTATACCGAAATTTTATTTAAAAAAGATATAGAATTACTTGTTATTATGAAAAATAATATTTATTTTCGTCCCATAATATGTTTCTGTTACATGATTACGTGTTTGCAGATTATAAAAACCTATTTTCAATGTTACTATGAGAGAAGAAGCCTACAAAGTCAAAAGAGAATTTCTCGTTTTATTGAAGAGGTGCCATTTGCGCATATGTATGTTATGTGTATTGATAGCCCCTTTATCTCAGTATGTGCAATCTACTTACGCAGATTCTTTCACTCGTGAGTTTTATAATGGACAGGAAGTGTCTCAAAAACGACACGTATCAGGAATAATAGTGGATGAAAAAGGAGAAACCCTAATTGGTGTGACCGTTGCTGTTAAGAATGGCAAGAATATGTGTCTTACAGATGCTGAAGGACATTTCAATATATGGCTAAACTCTAATGAGTCAACTCTTGTAATCTCATACATAGGTATGAAAACTATGGAAGTTGCTGCGCTTCATGATGGTCCTTTGAAGATTGTCATGAAGGTTGACGATAATCCTTTGAATGAGGTTATTGTAACGGGTTATCAGACGTTGTCTCGTGAGAGAACAACAGGTTCGTTTAATGTTGTAACTGCAGATAAGTTGAAAGATAAGTTACAAACGAATATTATTAACCGATTGGAAGGAATGGTCCCTGGACTTGTTTTTCAAAATGGTGAATATTATCTAAGAGGTATGTCAACTTTACGTGGTGGCCCTACTCGCAATGAACCTTTACTTGTGGTAGATGGACTCCCTTTCGAAGGAAATATCAGTAGTATAAACCCTTCAGTTGTTAAGAATATAACTTTCCTAAAAGATGCTGCTGCAGCCTCTATTTATGGTGCACGAGCTGCTAATGGAGTTATAGTTATTACAACTATTGATGGAAAGGGAAATGGAAAAACTTCGGTTCAATATGATGCCAGTATAAAGTTCACTCCAGCCCCAAATATGAGTGGACTACATCGATTGAATAGTAGAGAGTTAGTTGATTTACAAAAGGATGGATTCAAATATGATCCTGGTCAATATGCCTATCTTGACCCACGTGAAAGGGTTAATCCTGTTTTGGAACTTTTGTATAAGAATAGAGCAGGAATGATAGATAATAATGAATTAGAAAAAGGCTTAGAAGTATATCGGAATTTAGATAATCGAAAGGAACTTGAAGATTTCTACACGAAAACAGGAGTTAGGCATCAACATAATATTAGCATTTTAGGTGGTAACTGGGCTAATCGTTATGCTGTTAGCCTTAATTATGATGGGAATAGCTATAATGCTCGATATCTATCATCAGAGAGATATGGATTTAGCTTACGTGATAACATTGGCTTCTTTAGATGGCTAAATGCTGATCTCAGTGTGACAGGTAGTTTTTCACGTGATAAAGGTGATACTGGTATGGGACAGTTTACAGATATCTACCATAATTACCCTTCATATACAATGCTTCGTGATAAAGATGGAACACCAATCAACTTTCCTAAATATAAGTCCGATTATGAATTAGAACGTTTGAAAGAACTTGGTCTTATGGATGAGAGTTTTAATCCGATTACAAATCGAAAAGAAGAGAACTTCATAACGAAAGATCAATATTATAAGATTCAGCTTGGATTAAACTTTAAGATTGCAAAAGGTTTAAATTTTGATATTCGTTTCCAGACTGAGAATACTGTGAGTAAGACGACAGAGTTTCATAGTGCAGAATCCTATTATGTACGTAATATGATTAACGATGCTGCACAGTATAATACTATGCGCAAGACTCTTACACTCAATGTTCCAAAGGGGTCTCAAATGGGTGAGTATAGAAGTGATATGTCTGCTTACACGTTGCGTGCACAGTTAAACTTCTCCAAGGAATTTGGGAAAAACTCTATTACTGCAATTGCAGGTGGAGAGCGGAGACAAAAAAAGTCTACAGGAACCTCTATCTATTATATGGGCTTCGATGAAAGTAGTTTAGGATATAAGCCTGTTAATCCGTTGACACTATCATCACTTATGCGAACAGAATCGCTCAATGGTTATTTCATGTGGCAGTCTATTTATAATAATTATATAACGGATGTAGAAAATCGTTTTGTGTCCTTTTATAGTAATGCTGCTTATTGTTTTGATAATCGATATGATATAACCGGTAGTATTCGTGTAGACCAATCAAATCTATTTGGTACAGATCCCAAGTTTCAATATCGTCCGCTTTGGTCAGTTGGTGGTGCGTGGCATATTAAGCGAGAGAAGTTTTGGAAAGGTAGAGCATCATGGATTGATAATCTAACCTTAAGATTGACCTATGGTATTGGTGGAAATGTTCCGAAAGATGCAGGACCTTATCTTACTTTAGAAGCAGCACGTTATAATCAATGGAGTAGAGATTTTGCATCTGCTATTAAGAATCCACCTAATCCAACACTACGTTGGGAGAAGACGGCTACAACAAACATAGGTGTCGATTTCGCTTTCTTTGGGAATCGTATCACAGGTGCCTTGGAGTTCTATAACAAACGTTCGAACGATTTGTTGGCGAACAGGGAAGCTGATCCGACACTTGGATGGCGAAGGGTTACACTGAATTATGGTACAATGTATAACCGCGGTATTGAATTTATGTTGAGTAGTAATAATATAAGAACAACTGACTTCTCATGGTCTACGACTCTAAACTTTGGTTATAATAAGAATAAGTTGATAGATATAGATGACTCTGATATTAATGTCTTCGGTATAACTTCTGGAAATGCTTCTGTAAAGGGTTATCCATTGGGGGCAATCTTCAGTTTTCGTTATGCAGGATTGAATGGAACAGATGGTACACCACAATATTATGTCGATGGTGGGAATCGTGTTGCAAAGGAAGTTACATCTTTGGATGATCTTGCATATTCTGGAACAAGAATCCCAAAATATAATGGGTCTCTCACTAATATTTTCACTTATAAGAGTTTTAATCTCTCTATTATGTTTGTTTATTATGGTGGACACGTACTTCGAGGCGAGGCTGCTCCTTTCCTTTCTGTTGCCCCAACAACAAATGTGAATCGAGATATTCTGAATAGATGGCAACAGCCGGGTGATGAGAAACGAGCTAATGTTACTCCAGCTTTTACTGGGTATAGTCTTGATGCAACAACGGTTCGCCACCCTTGGTATGCTGCAGATGTTCATGTTATTAAGGGAGATTATGTAAAGTTACGTGACTTGTCGCTTACCTATAACTTTGATAAGCAGCTAATTGGGAAATGGGGGCTTAGTAATTTGGCTCTGATACTACAAGTGCAGAACCTCCTGACTTGGCATGCAAATAATGAAGGGATTGACCCAGAGGCTCTTGGAACATTTGGTTACGGATGGGGACAAAGAGGTATTCCTAACCCAACAACTTGGACAATTGGTTTATCTGCTAAATTTTAAGTTAATAAGAAATGAAGAATGTTACGACAATATTGGCAATCTGCGTTGTGGTGATGCTAACGAGTTGCAATGATTTTCTTGATATAAAGCCTAAGGGTGAGAAAATCCCTACAACGGTGAGTGATTATGAAACGTTACTGAACTATGAAAGTGTACAGAAAGTTTCAGACACTTATCCTGCATACCTTACGGATGATGTTTTTCTTCCTGATGTTGCAGAAGGTACTGCTACGCCTGGATTAAACAGTGTCGATCAGTCTATTCGTAATCTTTATCTTTTTAAGAAGGAGGTTTTTGGCGATGCACAAGATGATGGATTTTGGTTTGCTTCTTATAACCGAATTTATTATTACAATACGGTTATAGATAATATCATGAATGCAGACGGCTCTGATGAACAACAAAAACTCTCTATTCGGGCTGAGGCTTTGATAAGTAGGGCATTGGAGTACCTTTATCTTGTTAATGGTTACGCAAAATATTATGATGTACGTACGGCGGAGTCTGACCCAGGTGTACCTCTAATATTAGATGAGGATATTTCAAAGAAGAACCTTGTTAGGGCAAGTGTGAAGGATGTTTATGCACAGATTCAGTCTGACTTACAAACTGCTTTGCCGAACTTACCTATGCAGGCTAAAGGAAATGCTTTTAGAGCATCAAAGGCTGCAGGATATGGTGTTTTGGCTAAAATGTATTTGTATATGGGTAATTATGCTGAGGCTTTAAAGGCTGCAAACGAAGTATTGGAAATAAACAATTCTTTATTAGATTTGAAGAAGTATGCAGTGGTTAAAGCTCAAAGTTCTATAGGACGCACCAATGTTCCGCAAGATATTGATAATCCTGAAAATATCTATATCAAGTTTGCACCATACGTGTATGGGTTGAGTTCTAAGGTCTTTGGCTCTGATGAACTTATTAGCCTCTTTTCTGAGGATGATATGCGACTTCAAATCTATTTTACAAAGAACTTCCGTAATATCCCAACAGATAAGTATGTCTGGGCTCCTTACTTACGAGCAAATTTAGCTGTGTCATCTCCTGAAATCTATCTTATTGCTGCAGAATGCGAAGCACGGGAAGGGTCTGTTGAGCGTGCCATGTCTCTTATTAACAAGTTACGAGATAATCGAATCAAAAACAATACTCCTCTTGTTGCTATAGATAGGAGTGATGCGTTACAGAAAGTGCTTGAAGAGCGTAGACGCGAACTTGCAATGTCAGGTATGGTGAGATATATCGACCTAAAGCGACTGAATGTAGAGTCACAGTTAGCAAAGACTGTAACGCATGTAACAAGTGAGGGGACGTTTAGTTTGGAACCCAATTCTCCTCTTTATGTACTTCCTATACCTGCAAAGGTCATGAGGTTTAATAAAAATTCAATGCAGCAAAATGAAAGATAATATTATGCTACGTAGAGATGGACTTTTATTCCTTTTACTATTCTTTAGTTTGTTTATTCAATCTAAGGGGGTAACCCTTGTGGGACGTGTTTCTAATCCTGCAATTAAGCAACTCTATGTTTTTTCTGTTTATGATGAGCAAAATGTTTATTTGCTTCCACTTGATTCAATAAGAGTTGTGGATCACGGTTTTAAATATCATAATGATACGTTGAAATCTCAGCTGCTCTTTATTACTCCTGTTTCCGAGAAGAAAGATGTGGAGGCAGCCTTCTTGCAAGGTTGTTATATCTTTCCTTCTAATGGTATGAATGATTTTGCCTTTTCTCTTAGCGCAACAAAGGGTATAAAAGTCGAATCAAGTAGTTCGCCTTTTCAGGCTCTTTATGAACAGTTTGTGAAAGAGCGTGATAGAGTAGGGCAAAAACAACTTCTTGACTCACTTGATCAAGTGTTCTATGCTGCGAGAGAAAAGAATGATAGCAGGGAGATGGAAGAAATAAAGAGAACAACTGCTCCTATTTATAATAATGCTTACAAACAACTGCGCTCTTGGTTTGACACACAGATTACTGCACAGCGTGGCACCCCTTTTGGGATTTATCTCTATTATACATATAAACTGCAGCATTCTAAACTTGATACAAAAGCAAAGGTTGATGAGGCAGAACGTATGTTACAGGGATTTGGTCCAGACTTGCAAGATTCTCATTATTATCAGCTTGCTTTTAGAAAGGTGTTGAAAGCAAAAAGCACACTTGTAGGGGAGAAGGCACCAAATATAGTTGGTGTTGATGAAACAGGGAAACGTATCAGTCTAAATGATTTCCGTGGGAAGTATGTATTGGTAGATTTTTGGAGTTCAAGCTGTAAATGGTGTCGTAAGGAAACGCCCAATATCCGTAAAGCATACGATGATTTTAAGTCTAAGGGTTTTGTAGTGTTAGGTGTATCTACTGATCTTCATAAGACTGAGTGGCTAAAAGCGATTGAGACAGATAAGGCTACGTGGAATCATCTTTTATTACCAAAGGAACAGCGTTCTCGTGTTTTAGAATCATATAATATTATTTCTATCCCAGAGATTTTGCTCATTGATCCAGAAGGAAACATTCTTGCTAAGGGTTTGCGTGGTGAGCGGATTTATGAAACAGTAAAAATGTATTTGAAATAGAGCTTAGCAGGCTTGTAATATTATTGTTTGTTTTAATTTAGTTTGCTATCATTTTTAACACTCTTGGTACTGTGTTTATTATCAGTACTTTATATCTAATAATAGAGTGATAGAAATGACAGCAAACTTTTATTTTATAATGTTGTCTTTTTTAAATCTAACTTCATTTATAATCATGCTATGTTAATGAACCCCTGAACACCTATGAGTGAGAGTTATCGTTATGTTTTATAAGTTTGCTATTTTAGTAGTTAAGAACTGATTTGAATTCAAGAACCTGTTTTGTAAACTCACAACTTTATTTTACCATCTAAATTGATAATAGTGTTGTCTATAAAATTGTTATTTTATCAACCTTATTGTTAAATAACAAAAAAAAGTAATGATAACTTGAAGATTATTACGATGTTACCGTTGGGTAACTTATCTTTGCGGTTACCAATTGGTAACATAAACAAATAATAGAATGAAGAATCGAGAACAAACAGAAAGTAGAATACTCGAAGCTGTCGCAAGTATCGTAGAAAGCGAAGGATTCGAGAAGCTTGGTATCAATACAATAGCTTCAAAAGCTAATGTTTCGAAGATGCTGATATATAGGTATTTTGGTGGACTTGAAGAGTTAATTGCACAGTTTATAATGCAGAAGGATTATTGGGCTAATACAGGTACTGTTATTATCAATCCTCAATCTGTAGGAGACAGTATAAAGAATATGTTCCGTAAGCAGATCGAGCAATTACGAAACGATGTAACTCTACGACGTTTGTGTAGGTGGGAACTGTCCTGTAACAATACAAGCATTGAGCAGCTTAGAGATAAACGTGAAGAAAATGGATGCAGTCTAATCAAACTGGTAAGCACATTAACAGGTTGTCCTAATACAGAGGTTGCCTCTTTAGCCAGTATACTCTCGGCTGCTATCAGCTATTTAGCTTTGATTGAAGACCAATGTTTGTCATATAACGGTATTTCTTTGCAAACTGATAAGGGCTGGAATGAGATAATGAAAGGGGTAGAAATGATAGTTGACTTATGGATAAAAAGTATTCAAGAATGAGAAAAGTAATTATTGTATTTGTTATTTTTATGGGATTTATGGATAATATAATGGCACAGAATCCAGACTATCTGTTTATGATTGAGAATGCTTGCAAGGCTCCTTCTGGGCATAACACACAGCCTTGGTTGTTTAAAATCAGAGAGTCAGAAATTGATATATACCCTGATTTGTCAAAAGAGTTACCTGTCGTCGACCCAAGTCATCGAGAGTTATTTGTTAGCTTAGGGTGCGCGACAGAGAATCTTTGTATTGCTGCTCAAGAAAAGGGGTATCAGACCGAAGTTAAAGTTATTAAGAACTCCTTTATTCGAGTTCTACTTACAAAAGATAAGAAAAAGCAATTTGATTCTTCATTGTTCTCTCAAATCGCAGTAAGACAAACAAATAGAAGTGTTTATGATGGAAAAGAAATTCCTAAAGATAGCATTAATCTACTTAAAGCCACTTCTAATGACCCCTCTATTTCTATTTATTTTTACAAAAGGGGAACTGTTGATTATGAAAAGATTGCTAATATGGTTTATGCTGGTAATAGCTTACAAATAAATAATGAAGCTTTTAAATCAGAGCTGACAAAGTGGATGCGTTATAATAAGAAACATCAGAATAATACAAGAGATGGATTGAGTTATGCTACTTTTGGTGCACCAAATGTTCCTCTATTCTTGGCAAAGTTTATCATGTCAAAGGCTATCAACGCGAAAACGCAGAATAAAGGTGATCGGAAAAAGATAGCTTCAGCATCTCATTTTGTACTTTTCACAACAAAAGATAATACAGTTGAACAGTGGGTTGCACTTGGCAGAACCTTGGAACGGATATTACTGCGTTCAACGCAGATGGGTATTGCAAATGCTTATCTCAATCAGCCTAATGAGGAAAATGATATTACAAAAGAAATGGTAAAGCAACTTCAAATCTCTAACGAGTACCCGACTATTCTTATAAGGTTAGGCTATGGAAAGAAAATGCCTTATTCGCTAAGACGCGATTATAGGTCATGTATTCTTCCTGCAGATTAAAGTCGAGAAGCATGAAGTAAGTTTTTGATATAGGTGAATCATCAAAATCTTTGGCGTGGTGGATATTTAGTAGGTTAGAATTGTCTGCCTAATATTTGTCCATCACGTTTGTATTTATAATTGAGCTAATCCCCAATTATCTTTTTGTTTTAGTTTGCTGTCATATTTAACATTCTTGGTACTGTGTTTATTATCAGTACTTTATAGCCAATAATAGAGTGATAGGAATGACAGCAAACTTTTATTTTATAATGTTGTCTTGTTAACCCCCACTTTCATATCTCTAATTTGTAGAACAGTACAATGTTAATAAAAACGCTGTATGCCAATGACAGAGAGCTATAATACGAATTTATAAGTTACGTGTTAATGCTCAGCACTTGTGGTGTTAATGCTTAGCACATATTGTGCGGATGCTTAGCACCAATGGTGCGGATGGTAAACTCCCTATGCAAATGGCTCTTTGTGATAGGGAGTAGCTTATAGAATAACTTATGTTTTCAGTGAAACTGCAGGGAAGTTATAAGGGATATTATTACCAGTTTATTCCAAATCCTATACTTGCAAAGACGATAGTTCGGTCTTTGTATAGATTTGTTCGTGAGTTATAGTGGCGGACGCCCAATCCGAATCTTGGCTTGATTTTGCATGTTCCTAAGTCGGTGAACGCCATTGCCTCATAATAGTCATATTTCCAATCACTATTTTTTCGTTTCATATTACTGCCATATCCGATTTGTACACCAATATTACAATTCTCTGTGTGATAGACTATGTAGCCAAGATTTAAGCCTACAATGTGACTATGAGCATAGTCTTTTACACCATTTTCTTTAAAGAGAGCGATAGCGTTCTCATATCTAAGGTCTGCATATAGGTTATCGGTAATATTATAACCTAAGTCGCAACAGAGTTCGTAAGGCTTAAATTCTTTAGTAAGTCCTGTTCCTTGGATCTGCATTAAGGTCCTAAATGTCCCTTTCTGTGAGAATGCTGCTATTGGAATTAGTAATAGGAAAAGAAGGATAAGTCTTTGTTTCGTTTTCGAAACAAGGAAGTCAACGTAAGATAGTTTTCTCATTGTAACTGGATTTAATTAAATAATAAATACTCGTTACAAAAATAGAAAATATAATGTTTCATGTCAAGTCTTTTTGGAGATAAAGTTTGAAAGATTTTTTAGGGTCTTCAGGATTTTGGAGTGATAAGGTTTGCTACTTAAGGTTAGGTTTCTGTCGAAATGTCACACGGAGAAAAGGAGAGGACGGAGGATTATTAAAACAAAGCAATAGAAGTAACGGAGGCACCGTCGGTGCATAGAGCGACGGAGCTTGTTTGCCAATTCTATTAGC
>NZ_JACD01000046.1:0-65543 GCF_000517825.1 Prevotella sp. ICM33 | reverse complement strand
TTCCAAAGCCAAACAATCTACTCGATAATAAAACAAAATATGTTTAGGCTCTAATAACCGATTGGGGTTTTAAATATAACGTTACAAGAGTTTTGTTGAAGGCTAACGATATAGCCCTCCCTATTATTAGGCTGATGAAAAGAGAGGACAACAGGATGTGTATGGGCTGAGAAAACACTTTTCAGCCACGCTACACATCAATTGTCAGTCTCTAAAATGTGTTAGTTACTACTTGGATTTTGTTCCAGATTACCCTTATAGGCATTGATAGCTGACTGTGGTATGAAGTAAATCACACGATAATCAGTTGCTGGAATGTCAACCATTGGCTGATGAGGACCTGGGAAACGACGTGTAAGGGTGTCGCCATTGCGGAACACATCGTAGCTGCGCTCTGCCTCAAACGCCAACTCTAACTGACGTTCTTTATCCACCAACGTCTTTGCTGTGGCAGCAGTAAACTGAGCACTCGTATAGCTTCCACCCACGATCGCACGCTCACGGATTGTGTTCACGTCAGCCATCGCATTAGTGATATTACCCAATTTCACATTTGCTTCAGCACGATTGAGATACATTTCGTCAAGACGAGAGATGATAGGCGAATACAACTGATTCTCCTTGCCACCCTGACGAGAGCACTTCACCACATAGAACATAGGATAAACGCGGTTGAGTTTCATCTGATAATCAAGCACACCACGATAGGTATGTCCCTGATAGTTAATAGAGTAAAGACGCTGTGCAGGGTCGATTGGTGTGAGAACAAGTGGAGTAGTGTGTCCCGTTCCAGTGGTATCACAAGTCAAACTGTTGTCTGGCTGACGAGTATAACGCAACTGTACGTAGTTGAAATTCACCTGATTACCCTTGGCATCATAGACATTCTTGATGAAGCGGAAGACAGGAACATACTTGTCTGTCTTGTCTTTTACATACTGTGGCTCAATGAATTGCGCACGAATATCGGTGTACTTCTTATTAAACCAGTCGTTCTGTCCAGTCTCGTTCAGCAAATCAAGGTATTTGCCAGACGCATACATTTCGCCCCAACCCATACCGCCGATATTTGAATACATACCGCCGATGGTGTAATAATAGTCCCAACCAGGGAACTCAGAGTCTACTCTTTTCACCACGAAGATGTTTTCAGGGTTGTTTTCTGGCTCAAGCGTGTTACTAACGCCATAGTCCTTACGGCTCAACAGACTAAACTTACCAGAGTCGATTACCTTTGTTGCGTACTCAACACTCTTCTGAGCGTAGGCAGTATTAGGCGTTTCGTAAGTTCCACTCATATAGAGATAGATTCTACTCAGCATAGCCCAAGCAGCCTCTTTAGAAGCAAAGATACAACGTTCTTCGCTGTGCAGGTCTTCTGTCATCAGCGAAGCCGCCTTCTCCAAGTCCTTAATTGCCTGTTCGTAGGTTTCTTTTACAGTAGAACGATTAGGCAACATAGCGTGTACAGGGTCGTCAGGTGTACCGTTAACGATAGGCATACCGAGATTTGTATCAGGGTTTTGCGCGTATGGTCTACCGTATGCACGACAGAGATAGAAGTAAATCATGCCACGCAGATAGTAGCATTCTCCCAACTGTGTATCGGTAATCGTACTCTTACCTTCAGGAATATCCTTGATAATATTAGATGCCTGCGCAACCACTTTATAGCTATAATCCCAGAAGTTCTGCAATCGGTAGTTATTAGGAGTGCGCGAATAAGAGATAAACTCATAGAAAGCATCGGTAGAAGTACCACGAATCATGATGTTATCTCCTGCATATTCGCCACAGCGATACATAGGGTCCGACCACGTTTTTAGGAAACCATAGCATCCATTCAGTAGCGATGGAAAACTCTCATCAATGTTTTTAGTCATGGTATCATCATCCATCATGTATTCAGGATGACGCTCTACGCTACACGATACCATTGCAATAGCTGCTAAGAGCAGCACATATACTTTTTTCATAGGGCAGATTCTTTATTTAGAATGTGACGTTAACGCCGAGCATAAACTTACGAACAGAAGGATAAACACCAGCGCCTGTTGAGATTGAAAGGGCTGTTGAGCGTTCGCCAGAAGCATTGCGACCACCATCAGCAGCAGGCAATTCTGGGTCTACACCAGAATAATTGGTGATGCAGAAGAGGTTTTCACCACTGATATAAACGCGTAATGCCTTCACGATATCACTCTTAAGACTGAAGTTGTAACCCAAAGTAATTGAGCGAAGCTTCAAGAAGTCAGAGCTTTCTAAGTAGCGAGTTGACGCCTTGTTAGAGTTAGATGGGTTGTTATAGGCAGCAACTGGGTGTGTTGCAACGTCTCCCTTCTGTGCCCATCTCTTCCAACCTTTCTGCAAGCTGAACTGGTTACGATCGGTATAAGCACCATCTGAGTCATACTCCTGTCGTGAGTAGTTATAGATGTAAGCCCCCATTGAGTAGCCGAAGACAGCGTTGAAGTCGAAGTTCTTATAGGTAAGTGTGGTAGAGAAGCTACCGAATACACTTGGAGTGGCACGCTTGTCGAGTGCAACTTGGTCTGCCTTGGCATAGTTGTGGGTAATAACACGATTGCCATTCGCATCCGTTGTGTACCATTGTGGTGCACCATTCTCTGGGTCAACACCTGCCCATTCACGCAAATAATATGTATCTGCGCTCAGACCCGGACGTAACAACGTGTTGGTTGAACCAGCAATACCATCACCTTCGATAATCTGGTCTCTACCACTATACAACTTCTTAATCTTGTTTGAGTTGGTAGAAAGGTTGGCATCAACTGTCCAAGTGAGGTCCTTACTCTTGATGATATCAGCCGAAAGAGTAGTCTCAAAACCAGTGTTGGTAAGTTCACCAATGTTCTGCCAGATGCTTGTCACACCGATAACACCAGATATAGGCACTGCAAAGAGTAGGTTGCTTGTACGTTTGCTATAGAAGTCGAAGGTCATACGCAGACGTTTAAACATATTCAAGTCGATACCTACACCAGTGGTATAGCTCTTCTCCCAAGTAAGTTTCTTATTGGCAAGCTGAGCGATTACAGCACCAGGAACCTCGTTATAGCTTGCACGTAAGCTGTAAAGTCCGTATTGAGGATAGAGGCTGTTAGGGCGACTTCCTACTGAACCAAACGATGCACGCACCTTCAAATAGTCAATACAAGGTACCTTAAACCACTTCTCAGCCGTAGCAACCCAACCACCACTGACTGAGAAGAACGTACCATAAGCAGCATCAGAACCAAAGTTACTTGCACCATCAGTTCTCAGTGAGAGTTGAAGCAAGTACTTATTGGCATAATCAGCATTGAGGTTTGCGAAGAAAGACTGCACTGCCCACTCGTATTTATTACCTCCCACAGCCTCAGGAGTTGAGGTAATATCAAGTTGAGCAAAGCCCGGTACTAAACCAGTTCCGTCACTACTATGATAGCGATATTCACCATCATTAAACTCATAACCAAGCATTAAGAAGCCGTGATAATCACCAAAACTGCGAGTAGCTTTCAGCAATTGGTTGGTATAACGACGTGTGTTCGTACTCGTGCTTTCGCTCACACGACCCTTACCCTCTGCTCCTGATGTACGAGGATCAGAGTAACTCTTATCAAGGTGGGTACTCCAACGATAGCTATTCACAGATGAGAACGTCAGCCAATCAGTGAGATAGATGTCAAAGTCGAAGTTGCCATTAAAGGCATAAGAATCGTACTTGCTCCAGTTATACTGCAATTCGTAAAGGTAATTGGTAGAGTTGCTATTCACCCATGATGATGATCTATTGCCAACAATCTTGCCGGTTTCATCGTAAGGGCTATCCCATGGCAGCATAGAATACATAGAATAGGTAGAGCGCTGACGGTCGTCAATCACCCCCTTGCTACCATTAAAGGATGGACGGATAGCAATCCAAGAATAAGGTTTGAAGTTCAGCTTCATCATCGTGTTGTATCGTGTGAAGTCATATCCACGCACAGCACCATCCTCTTTATAGACACCACCTGTGAAGACAGCACTCAACTTCTCACCACCACTGTTAATAGTAAGGTCGTAATTCTGAACGTTTCCAGTGTGTGTAGCCAACTTCCACCAGTCGAAATTACTATCACGGAGCTTATCATTCCAGCGTGGGAAAGCAATCTCAGCAGCATTAGTAAACGACTTATAATAATCGTATAGCTCGGCTCCATCCATCATCTTCACTTTACCATTGTTCAGAGTTGAAACGCCCATCTTGGCAGAGAAGGTAATAGAAGTCTTACCAGACTTTGCTCCTTTGGTTGTTACAACGATAACACCATTGGCACCCTGCGAACCATAGATAGCTGTTGAGGCTGCATCTTTGAGTACGGTGAGTGTCTCGATGTCGTTAGGATTGATGTCACCTGGGTCTTTACCGACGATTACTCCATCAATAACCCACAGCGGAGCAGTACTACCGTTGATAGTTGACTTACCACGAACGATGATGGCACCGAACGAACCTGGCTTACCAGAACCCGGCATAACGTTCATTCCAGGTACTTTACCCGTCAACATATTGGTGACATTAGCTGTCGTAATGTTAGTAAGTTCTTTATTATCAATACTCTGCAACGAACCCGTCAGGCTGTTTCGTTTCTGCGTGCTATAGCCCACAACCACTGTTTCGCTAAGCATCGTAGATGAAGAAACCATGCTTACGGTCATGTTGTTTTCAGCTCGCACCGTCGTTTTCTCATAGCCTAAGGACGTAATCACCAGCTCTTCACCAGCCTTTGCGTCGATAGAGAACTCACCATCAATGTTGGTAAGAGCGATTTTCTTCGTACCACTTACGGTGACACTGGCACTTATGACCGGTTCGCCTGTACGTGAATCGATAACTTTTCCTTTGATAACAGAGGCCTGCGCCTGTATGGTTACTGTCTGGGTGGCGTATGCCTTATGTGCAGTATAAGGACAACACACAAGGGGCACTACCAGTAGCAGCGACCTTCCAAGGTTAGATTTTCTCATAGCTTTCATGCTTAAAAGGTTTTTATTTATATTTTGTTTAGGTCTTGTGACATTAGATATGGCACTTAGGTTGTCGATAGCTTAGATATGTGCAAAATTATAGTATTTTTTTTAATTCAAGCATGTTTTATCTTCTTTAACATAATATTACGTGCGTTTTTATTTCCAACTTGTATCTTGGACACATATTAGTGCATGTTTTGCAGTGTTTACCTTATATAAAAAGCAGTACGGAAAGGGTAGGTTGCTTTCGAAAACAAACGCGAAAAAACACATTGATAAGTAGGCAAGAAAGCAAGGGAAAGAATGATAGTATTTGATTAGTTGTAATAAAAAAGTCACTAATCAAAAATCAATAGATGCTTAATTGGCTTTGAAAAGACGCCCTTTAGGCTTGCTAAAGATGCCCTTTAAGACGCTAACTAACGCCCTTTTGAACCCTTAGAAAGCACCTTTTAGAATACGACTTTATAACTATTTGATTATCTGTTGGTTATAATAGCTTGCCTTTAAGCCCTTTTTTAGCTAAAAAAAAAAGGCTAAAAGCGTGTTCAAAATGTAAGGATATTTCTAAGTCTTTATTACTCAAAAACAGAAGATAAGAGGGTATAAGAAAAGCAAATATTAGAAAGAATTTCTTATTTCAATATAGTTTTTAAACAGCCATGAGTGTCCCTCTGATAAGAGTTTCACTACCTCTGCACAAACGAAAAGTCCTACAAAGACCGAAAGGAGGAAGATAAAACTGAAGCCAAAGAATATCCAAAGGTCGCCATCAGTGTATTTCTCTTGAAAACGACGAAGCCAAGAAGACGATTTATTTACAAACTCACTGGTACTTTCTGTCGCATTCTTCAAGGTCTCACCGGCTTGCTTAGATACGTGAAGGGCACGTTGAGAAGCCTCCATCAGCTTACTTCTCATCTCAGCAAGCTTCTCTTTTGAAGGCGAACTAACGAGATGGGTTGAGACTGTAGGAAGATCCTTGGCTTTCTTTACCTCAATAGGTGAGGCATCAGCCAATGGAATAACGGAACGAGCACGTGTGCGGAAAGACTTAGGGGCATCAAACCTACAGTTCAACACATTACCACAATAAGGGCAACGATATTTCATTGTCCCATATTGCTCAGTCTCAGCTACAAAGTCGCGACCGCAGTTATTGCATTTGACAGTATATCTCATGATGGTGGCAAAATTATAAAAAAATGTTGAAATGTGAGCAGAAAACTATGTTAATTCAGAATTTATCATTTAGAATTATTCGAACGGTGTTCTTGTCAGAGTGTTATAATTCAGATTATTCGACTGGTATTTTCATTGGATGATGTGTGAGATGTTTTGTCTATGGATTAATGATAAAGTCTTATGTCGATACTGATTCTTTGAGTTTTTTAAGTATCTTTGCATCTGAATCATTGTGAGTTGCAAGGATTCAATAGCTTTACACCGCTTTGTTAGAATGGCAAGAAGCGAAGGAGTAAAGTTCAATAATTATAAAAAAAACAGGATAAAACAATGAAAAAAATAATTCTTGCGGTATCTATAGTATTACTCTGTGCCGCTTGTGGAGGTGACGGAAGTTCGTCGGATCCAGTACAACCAAACCCATCTACTGAGCAAAAAGCGGCAGAAGTAACGAATGACGATATTGTGAAGTTCCTCAATCTTGATAAGCAACAGAATGTTTATCAAGCATTGGAAACGGCAAAGGCAAGTTTAGGAAATAGAACTGTCAATGGTAAGGCGTTGAATGTTACGGCTGTAGATGTACTGAATAGCGATGAAGAGAAGGGTACTTTTACGTTGAGGGTAACAGGTAATAGCGGTGGTAAAACCTTTACGAAGGACGTTGAATATGTTGGTTTTGCACAGAAACCGAATGATTATGAGATGGTATCACGTGCTGTTGCAGCATGGAAAACAGACGTTAACTATCTGAAAGACTTTGATTTCGATACACTTTTTCGTCTGAAGGATAATAGTAAGTTCACTGCAGCGTATTTACAGAAGTTTATTAATCTGTCTTCTTCAAGCGTTGGTGGTAGCAAGCATTACACCTTTACACCAGCTGATTGGGCAAATACAACGGTTAGCGATGTGCGTTACGTTGGTAGCAGTACGTCTGGTCAGGTAGCGTTTACGATTACTTATAAGGGTAGAAAGAATAGTTCGGTCGGTGTTGAGATGAATAAGAACGAGTATTATCGCAACCAAATCAGCGTCAATACAGAGGAGGTTAGCAAGTTATATATGCGTGGCGTGTATGAGCATACAGATTTACTTCATACCTCTTTACTTAATTATGATAGAGATAAGTTTGTGACTTATCCTACAGGTAAGCAGAAAAACGATGGTTCAAACTCGATGACTCTCTCTATCCAACTTGTTGCTAAGGATGGTCACGACACAGAGTTGGCTAATTTCAATGTGGAACTTACAGGTTTTAAACCATTTTCTGCGCTTGATAAAGAACTTCTTATTGCCAACAGTACAGACGTAGGAAAGTTCTTTGGTAAGTATTTCAGAAGTAAGGCTGATGGTGACTATTCTGCAGCAGTGAAGGCATTTGACCCACGAGTATGGTTTAAGAAAGTTCAGATGTCATTAATGCGGGATGGCGAGAACATTGACTTGTATGCAAATGAGGTGCAAGGTGATAATGGAAATTCTAACCTTACCGCATGGATTCCTGGTAGTGGCTTAGCGAAATATTTGGATATCTATCTCTTAGATCCACGTATCGAGGTGATAAGCGCGCAGAAAACTGGCAACTTTCTTGATATCAAGTATAAGCTTGTTTATGTCAATGAGGTGTCTGTAGCGGGTAAGGAAAAAACCTTGCATGTGCATCTATTGGCACCATAAAGAGGCTCAGCAGCATAAGTCGATTTGGGCAATTGAAATGTTTTTTGTATTTTTGTACGACAAAAGATAGTATATCCTTTCATACCTTATAATATATAAGGAGGGTAGGGAGGATAAAGAAAGACTATCATGCGCAGTAATGTAGAAATTACATGAAACAAAAACTATGGCAAAATTAACAGTAAACAATTACGATGAGCTTGCTGCCCGACTGGGTGAGAAGCTTGGTGAGAGCGAGTGGTTACTCGTTGACCAAGAGAGAATTAACCTCTTTGCTGATGCTACCCTCGACCATCAGTGGATTCATGTTGACACAGAGCGTGCAGCTGTAGAAAGCCAGTTCAAGAGTACTATCGCACATGGCTATCTTACACTTTCACTGCTCCCACACATGTGGCAGGAGATTATTGAGGTGAACAACCTTAAGATGATGGTCAACTACGGTATGGATAAGATGCGCTTTGGTCGTCCAGTCCTCGTGAACTCACGCATTCGTCTTGTTGCCACGCTCGATAGTATTGAGAATATCCGTGGTATCTGCAAGGCTGGTATCAAGTTCCAGATTGAGATTGAGGGTGAGCGCAAGCCAGCACTTGAGGGTGTTGCAACCTTCCTTTATTACTTTGAATAAGTAGAGATAAACTCTTATAAATACGCATAAGCGGGCATAAACGATTTGTATTGTTTATGTCCGCTTATTGTTGTTTTATGTTATCAAAGTACGACTTTAGCTATACAATTAATGTTAAAAATCGGCTTATATCATTAACGATAAATATAAATTGTTGTACCTTTGCAGTACGAACAGATTATTTTCAGGTAACAATATAGATTAAAGTTTACTTCAGGAGTTTAAAGTTATCAAAACATTTAAGGAAAAAAGAATGGTATACGACCAACTAAAACTGCAGAACCAACTCTGCTTCAGATTGTACACAGCAAGCCGCCTTGTTACTCAAACTTATTATCCATTGCTTGAGGATTTAGGTATTACCTATCCTCAATATCTTGTACTAATGGCTCTTTGGGAAGAAGACAATCAAAAGGTGATGGAACTTGCACACCGACTTTATCTTGACTCAAACACAATGACTCCACTTGTTCAGCGTATGGCTCAACTTGGATTGGTTAACCGTGTCAAGGGTGAAAAGGATGGAAGAGAAACCTATGTTTCGCTTACTGAGCATGGACAGCAATTGCAAGAGAAGGCGAAGGATATCCCATCGTGCATGGTAGGAAAGTTGTTTGAGAGCGAAGAAGAGATTGTTCAGTTCAAGGAAATAGCTGCTGATCTTGATCGTCTTATTGCTCGTCTTTCGGGACAACGTTCTAAAGAGAAGGAAGAGGCAATGGCTAAGATGCGTGAAGAGCGCTTAGCTTCTAAAAGAAAAAGAAAGTAATTTCAATAAACTTTATCACATAAAGTAATGAAGGTGTACCAATAATAGGATGACTATTAGGGTACACCTTTGTTAATTCATAATTCATAATTCAAAATTCATAATTCAAAATTCATAATTATGATTACTTAATAACGCTCAAAGTTTAAACCTCAAATATCAAAGTTAATAGTTCAAAGGATGAAAAACATTCGCGAAATTCGTAGTCGGTAAAAGTGAGATAGAGGTTTGTACATATCATAAAGTTCAAAGTTCAAACCTCAAAGTTCAAAGTAAATGGTTCAAAGTTTAAAGTAAATTTTCCCCTTTTCTTGCTCATTCTCCATATTTTTCATAATTTTGTAACGTGTCATTATATCATTGTTTTAAAATGATAAAGGCAGCTGAAGACACGGAATAAATGAAAGAAGAAGAATGAAGAAAATACTACTATTATTGACAGTGCTTCTCTTTACTATGGGAGCACGTGCGCAAAAAGATATTGTTTCGATGGCTGATGCTATTAAAATCTTTCAAGCAAAGACACTACAAGTGGGTAAACAGGTGCTTGAAAAGCAAGGCTACAGCTATAAAGGAGTCTCATCGGACGAGTTTGGAAAGGACTATAACTGGGTGAAGAATATGAACCTAACCAGTGACTTCTTACCAACTGCCATGGGACGTGGTAACTCCAGTATGGTACTCTTGGCACAAAATGGCAAGACGGTTTATATCTATGTCTTTAACCGTACTGCCTTTGCGGGCTTGCAGGCACAGGTGAAAGCGATGGGATATGACATGGGTAATGCTGTGAAGGGAGACAAGACCACGCTGATTTGTACGAAGGATAATCAGCCAACAATTAGCTTTCTGACCCTCCAGCAGCCACTTCCTTACTGTGTGCAGATTACCGAGTAAGCGAAAAAGACAATAAGATAAAAGGATAGAAAACGAAGATAATGAAGAAGAAACCAACCTATAAGGTACCCGTATCCATCTGTGCTATTGTGCTTGTGGTGGGTGCTATAGTACTTGCTGTTCTTATGGAAACACGTGAGATGGCTCCTCCTCGTAAGTACGAAGTGGATATGTCGGGTGAAGTTATCGGTATTGATAATGGTCCGAAGATTCCTGTATTGACAAAGGAAGAGGAGAAAGATGAAGAGGTGAAGGAGGAGAAGAAGACAGAAGCTCCAAAGAAAGAATCTTCTGAGTCGGAAGAGACAGCAGATCCAGAGAACCCTGTTATCGTTCCTAATGTTCCAGAAGGTCAGACTGAACCAGTTGTAAAGGCTCCTGTGCCTGAGATTAAAAAGCCTACGATTGACCAGATTGAGAATTAATGTGGATGATATAGGTGTTGGGTGTTAAATGTTGGGTGTTGATGGTTTGTAAAAAGGGCTATATAACATCGTATTCTCGTTTTGTCCCAATCTTCGGGCGGGTGTTGATGGTTTGTAAAAAGGCTATATAACATCTCACATAGAATATCAAGTTATATGTACTTGGTATTTTTAAAAATAAGTTGCTGTCACTTTTAACATTTCGCATAAATGAATGAAATGTTGGTACTTATGAGCCTAAAATAGCTGACAGGAGTGACAGCAAGTTTTATTTTACCAGCCATTAACCCCAATGTAAAGCATCTTGTTTTTGGATAGTTTTGTTTTATTGTCGGTATTTTGTCAGTCTTTCTATCTTGAACTAATTCGCTACAACGCTAATATAAAGACAATTAGTTCGTTCGACAATAAAACAAAACTTGTTTAAGTGCTAATCTTATTTACCTTAAAAGGGTAAACCTATTACCAATTAATATGGGTTATTCTGCCGTTCTTGATTGTCGCAGAGATAACATAACTACGTTTTGACTTACCACCCTTGCGATCGATATCCAATGTAGCTGGTATCTTTAGGCGAATATCTGCACCCGCTTCATTACTCTTTTTGGTTACTTCAGTAGGCGAACCAAGGTGCCAGTTAATTGTCTTGACATCAGCTTGATAAAGTCGGTCGGTCATATAACGGCGAATATCCTTCACCGTAGCACCACCTGAACCAAGGAAGTTTAATGATGGCGCAACAGCACCAGAAATCTTATCCGTGCTTTTACTGTTGATACCTTGTAAGAGTTGGCGCACCGCAGCAACCGCTTTTGCTCTCTCACCATCCGTTACCTTTGCAACAGCTGACTCCTCAGCCTTCTCTGGTGTCAGAATATTCTTCAACTTCTCATCGGCTTCCTTACTATGAATACCATTCGGATGCTGCGCCTTATAGCCAAGATAAGCATTCTCGTTGTTTTTAGCTACAGCTCCTGCCCAGTCTATCTCGTCAATCTTTGCTTCCAACTCACCACGATGTTTTGAGTCTGGATACTTAGCAATAAACTGCTGCAACACTTCCTTTGAGTTGCTGGTCAATGCCACAGAAAGGTCATTATCAGACTGTTGCATGTTCTGAGTGGTAGTTGTCAGCACCTTTAGACGGACTGATATACTATCACGATGTGCCTTAGAAGCAGATGGATTCTCCTTGAGATAATTCTTTAGTACGGTTGGCTCGCTACTACTCATTGCTTGTGCGAAAGCCTCCTGTTCATTGTTAGCTTTGCTTGCTCCCACCCCTTGGTTATAAAGGAAGAGCAATACGGCTGCAGTGATAGCAGCGATGAGCAGTGAGACAGCCAATGACAGATGATTATTCTTATCCGGAGTGCTTTCCTCATCGTCCTCAGCTATAGCCTCGGCATTAGCAATCACCTCCTCGTCAGCATTATCATCCATGATGAAGTCGGCGTCGACAGCCTCTTCCTCCGTGTTTGGCTCGTTAATCGTTTCTTGTGTCTTATCGTTGTAATTATCCGTTTCGTGTTCTTCCGTTTCCTCTACTGGGATGATAACATCATCGTTTCCTGTTGCTTCCCCCTTGTCAACTGACATGAGAACAACAGGCTCTTGCACCTTACTATCGTTTGTAGCCTCGCTTGTGTGATGCTCTGTAGCCGTAACAGAACTATCAATATGGTGTTCCGTATGATGACAGTTTGGACATGATGATTCCTCTTTGAGGTATAATTCACCGCAATGAGAACATTTAATGATATGTCTGGCAATCTCTACACCGCAGCTTGGGCATACGGGAGCCTTGTCGCTCACTTGATGGCCACATTCAGGGCATTTGATGATCATTTATCTAACGTAAGATTATAGTAGTGTGGATAATTATCTATTTCCTTTTCTCTTGGTGTTGAAGCTAACGCTTTCGTCGGAATCGCAACTCACGCATACTGTGGTTACCCATCAGTCGAGACTTATCAACATATCCTCTCACGCCGTTGATACGTCCCTTGCCAGTGTACTGCCAAGCAAAGATGTCTCTTCCATCGTTCAGCTCTGGCTCGCGTCCGTTATACTGTGCAATGAAAAGTTTATAGCCGTCGAGTGCACCGCTGAGATACCTGTTATAGAAGTTTGTATATGTGTAAACCAATGGTTTAACACCATATTCCTGTGTCATAAGTACGAGGAACCTCTGTAAACTATCGCGTAAAGCCTCCGTACTCAGTCCGCCAGTAGTCTCAATATCTACCATTGGGATGAGGTCTTGGTCTTGTGGACGACACTGCATGCGGAAGTTGCGCAACTGCTCCTCTTGTGGGATAGCAGGGCGATAGAAGTGGTAAGAACCGACATTCATACCATAGCGTTGTGCTGCCTCGATATTCTCAAGATAGCGTTGGTCAATACGTGAACCGCCTTCAGTGGCTTTTAAGTAAACGTAATTGAGTTTATGATTGCTGTTTTCAGCTACTGTTTCCCACCATACATCGCCTTGGTAATGGCTCATGTCAAGCCCATGAACATGGCTGCAGGTGTCTTCGCATTGGATAGTATATTGTGCCTTTAGACCTGCAAAAGAGAATATGCAGGCGATGAGCATTATTATCTTTTTTAACTTCATAGATGCAAAGATAACATTTTAAGTTGAGATAGCAGTCTGAACAAAGTATAATTCTGTTGATTTTAGTATTTCTTAATTCATAAATCTTAGATTTATTGTGTCTTAATGTCAGTGCGTAGAGTGAAAAGAGGTGTAAGATTTATAAATTTATAGGGCATGATGATTAATTCAAAATCGGCTTATGAAAGGGGGAAATAGCCAGACGAAACTGTGGGAAAAGTAGTTTGTTACTATGCTTTCATTCAGTGTTTCCTGTCGTTCAATACAATCTGATAGTTTTCTTGTAATGGTTTTTGTCAATTATTTTCTACCGGCTCGAACGCAATACATGCTCTTTTAGCTTCTTAAAGACGCCCTTTAGGCTTGCAAAAGATGCCCTTTAAGCCTCTTACTAACGCCCTTTTGAAGTCCAATTAAGCACCTTTTGTTTTACTTCTTTATAACTATTTGATTTACTGATGGTTGTAAGCGTGGTTTTCTTAGGTGTTTTTTGTCTTTTTAGGAGTTGTTTTCAATGAAATTATGTAAGGTTTTTTTCAAGTCTTTATTGTTGTTTTTTGCGGTGTTAAGATAGAGTAGTTTTTAGTGTGAAAGGGTGGGGTGAGATCGTTTGTTGGTAGTGTTTAGGATAGCTTGGGATAGCAAAAAAAACAGGTCCTTTCGTTAAAGTGGTATGATAAACGTACGCACATTTAACGAAAGGACCTGAAAAGATAAGCCTTTTGTTAGCTTATTATGCTTCTGCAGCCTTCAGATACTGGTCGTAAAGCCACTGCTTTTGCTCGGCAATTGTGAGCTGACTGTTGTCGAGTTCGAGGGCATCATCAGCCTTGCGAAGCGGTGATGTCTCACGATGAGAGTCGATATAGTCACGCTCTTGCACATTCTTAAGGATGTCGGCAAAGTCTGCTTCCATTCCCTTCGCCTTCAACTCATCGTAACGACGTTGCGCACGTACCTCTGCTGAAGCGGTAACGAAGATTTTAAGTTCGGCATTCGGGAATACCACCGTACCGATGTCGCGACCGTCCATAACGATTCCTTTCTCTGCTCCCATGCGCTGCTGCTGTTCGACAAGTGCCTTACGCACAAAGGCGAGTGTGGCGATAGGGCTAACATGAGATGACACCTCCATCGTACGGATTTCGTTCTCAACATTCTCACCATTGAGGTAAGTGTCTGGACGCCCCGTCTCCTTATTGAGTTGGAAACTGATGTTGATATCCTTCATCTGCGCCTGCAACTCCTCTTCACGGATGGTTCCGTCTGCGTTGAAGAGGTTATGACGTAGCGCATAGAGTGTAACGGAGCGATACATAGCACCCGTGTCTACATAGATATAGCCAATCTCCTTGGCAAGGTCTTTTGCCATTGTGCTCTTTCCACATGATGAAAGGCCGTCGATGGCGATAGTTATTTTCTTCATATACTTTGTTAATTCATAATTCACATCTACTTAATTCATAATTCACAATTCATAATTCATAATTATGATTACCATTGCTTGATATGTTTATTGCTACACACAGCTTGTCAATTCATTATCACCCATCATTCAACACCAAATACTCTACCCATAGTTTGTTAATTCATTATCACCCATAACTTAACAAATCATCAACACCTATCACCTAACACCCATCACCTAACACCCAACACCGAATACCCTACACACATTCTCATTGGTTTGGTGGGCAAATTCGGCTTCATCAACGCCATAACTAAGGGCAAGGGTGCGCATCACTTCAACGATGAAAGCACTCTCGTTACGCTTACCACGATGAGGGACTGGAGCCATGTAGGGGCTGTCGGTCTCAAGAACGATGCGGTCAAGGGGTACTGCTGCAGGGAGATCTTCGCGCAGATGACTGCTCTTAAAGGTTGATACACCACCCACTCCAAGCACGAAACGGTCGAAACGAAGGAACTCCTCTGCCTCCTTCTGATTACCGGTAAAGCAGTGGAAGACACCACCCGGCAGTTCTTTTTCGTAGGGGCGCATGATATGTAGCATCTCGTTTTGTGCCTTACGGCAGTGAATCATCAGCGGAAGACGTGTCTCAACGCTCCATTTCACAGCCTCCTCAAAGGCTGCAAGCTGCTGTTTCTCGTATTCACGTGTCCAATAGAAATCAAGTCCTACCTCACCAATCGCAATCACTGTCTCACCCTGTTTGGCTGTTCCTTCTGCCTTCTGGCGAAGCGAGAGTAGGATTCGTTCGTGCATAGCGTCCAACACTTCACGCCAATCATCGCGCACCTCCTCTGGCTGCAGTCCAATCATTGGATAGCAGGTGTCAGGAAACTGTCGGCAAACAGCCAATACAGTGTCCACTGATTTGAGGTCGATAGCTGGTAGGAAAATCTTTCCTACACCTGCCTCGTGGGCACGACTGATAACCTCTGGGAGGTCGTCAGCAAAGTCTTCTACATCTAAATGGGCGTGGGTGTCTATTATCATTGGGTGGTGAGTGTTGGGTGTTGGGTGTTAAATGTTGGGTGTTGATGAATTGTTGGAGTGGTGGGTGTTGGGTGATAAATATTGAGTGTTAATGATGTGTTCCTAAGAAAGTTATTCTAAGAGATACACATCGCCTAAGTCTCCCCAGCCTTTCCTATTTGGGCTCCCCTCCTTTCGGAGGGGTCGGGGGAGGCTTCACCACTTCCTATGTAGCATCCTCTGTGCATACGCTAACAGTTCTGCCTTGCGTTCATTAGGAAGGTTTACTGCCGCAATATATTTGTTTGCTTCATCAAAATAATAGTTGATGCGCTCAATAGCTAACTTGTCAACGCCGATACTGTTATACAACTCTGTGACAGCGGCAACCTTCTCCTCGTGATTGAAGTTCTCACAACCAATCCACTTCTCCAACTCCTTACGCTGACGAGCATTCGCCTTGTTGAAAGCATTGATGAGCATGTAGGTCTTCTTATTGCAAATAATATCGCCACCTATCTTCTTACCAAATACCTTTGGGTCGCCATAAACGTCAAGATAATCGTCTTGTAGCTGGAAAGCAAGACCAATCTGCTCGCCAAACTTGTAGAGATTCTCCACATCTTCAGCAGGAGCATCAGCAAGGATAGCACCAATCTTCATCGCACAAGCCAACAGAACACTGGTCTTAAGACGAATCATCTCGATGTATTCTTCCTCCTTTACGTCATTACGATTCTCAAACTCCATGTCGTACTGCTGACCCTCACCAATCTCAAGTGCCGTAACGGTGAAGAGACGAAGCACCTCACTGAGGTGTCGGCTGTCGCACTGTGCCATTCTTTCGAAAGCTAAAACGAGCATTGAGTCGCCCGATAAGATAGCCGTATTAGCATCCCAACGCACATGAACAGTCTGCTGTCCGCGGCGAAGCGGAGCATCATCCATCAAATCATCGTGCAAGAGTGTATAGTTGTGATAGGTCTCAAGGGCGCAAGCCGGTGAGAGAATCGTCTCCGGGTCGTCCTTAAAAAGATTGTAAGAAAGCAGCATCAGCGTAGGACGGATGCGCTTCCCTCCCAATGAGAGGACGTATTTTATCGGTTCGTACAAGCTTTGTGGCTTGCGGTCATAAGTAAGGTTATTTATATACTCGTTTACTTTACTCAGAATTTCATTAGCAGTGTACATATAGAATTGGAGTTAAAAGTTGTTTTCAAAATAAGCGTTGAAGGCTTTTGGGCGGGTCAAAAGTCTTATGCAAGTTGGAAGACAAACGGAATCTCTATCAGCGAACGGCATGGTTTATTCTTCTCAATGCCTGGCTTCCACTTACCCATTGTCTTGAGAACGCGTAGTACTTCGTCGTTGAGAACAGGTACCTTACCACTCTTGATTCTGACATCATCAACCGTACCATCAGCATTGATGATGAAAGTAATATTCACCGTTCCCTGCAGTTTGTTCTCCTTTGCAGCAGCAGGATATTGCAATGTCTTTGTAAGCCACTTCATAAACTCCACCCATCCGCCTGGTGGTGTTGGTGTTTCGGAGAGTATTCGCTTGCTAACCTTGTCGTCATAGCGTTCTACAACCTTGTCGGAATTATCATCGGTCATCTTCTCCATCTCCTTCTTAGCCTCTTCTTTTATCTTCGGAGGTTCAGGAGTAGTAGTTACCATCGGCATAACAATCGGTTCGTTACTTACCTGTGGAGCCCCCGTCTTCTTATCGTTCGAGTTCATACTTCCTGCATCGTGAGGCGTAACCTTATTCGGAATATCACGGCGTTTAAGGTTGAGCATGTCCTCCATCGTAGGCTTCTTGTCTTCTTGTGTCTTGGCAAGGTCTTGCTGGTCAATGGCAGGCAGCATGTCCATATCGTGGAGCGTGACATTCTTGATGGCCTTAGTATTAGCCGAATCATCATCACTCCCCGTTGCATTATACTCCATGGCAACAAAGAAGAAAGACAGTGCAACGATGATTCCCAAAAGGAAACCAACCCACCGCTTATTCTCTAAATCTGCTCTATTTGACTTCTTTATTTCCAAGATAAGATATACTAAACACCTTTTTCTGCCGTTATACAATCCATAATGGGCACAAAAACGTCTCATTATAAGTTGCAACGACAAAAGTAATAAGATATTCGGAAAAAGATGTAACTTTGCCGAGAAATTAATTTAGATTAAATGAAAAAAATCGTTTTCACCCTCCTGTTAACCCTTTTTGCGGTTGTAATACGAGCGCAGGAGAGTCAAACTGAATACAACTTCCTACGTCTTCCAGTGAGTGCGCATGCTGCTGCATTGGGTGGAGAGAATATTACTATCATTGAAGACGACCCTTCACTGATGTTCTCTAACCCTGCTTTGGCTTCTTCCGTAAGCGATAAAACCGTGGGACTTAGTTACATGAATTATATGCGTGGAGCCCATTATATGGGTGCTTCTTATACGAAAGCATTGGGTGAGAAAGCTACGCTTGCAGGTGGTGTGCAGTATATGAACTACGGAAAGATGAAGGAAGTCGATGCTAACAACGTACAGACGGGTACTTTCAATGCCAGCGAAATCGCTGTTGAAGGTATCTTCTCCTACGAATTAGCACGTAATTTGGTGGGTGGTATCACGGCAAAATTCATTACTTCTTACATTGGTAGTTATAACTCTATGGCGGTGGGTGTAGACCTTGGTCTTAATTGGTATGAGCCTGAAAGACAGTGGTCGGTATCGTTAGTTGCCAAGAACCTCGGTGGACAGATTAAGGCATACGAAGAGGAGTATGGTAAGATGCCGATTGATGTGCAGGTGGGTGTGAGCAAGACTTTCGCTGCCCTCCCTGTCAGAGTGTCTGCTACCCTCGTTAATCTTACGCATTATGACTATCGTTTTATCAATCACCTCAATCTCGGCGCAGAAGTCTTACTGTCTGAAAGTATTTGGGTTGGTGGTGGTTACAACTTCCGTAAGGCAGACGAAATGACCATTGGTAAGGATGAGAACGCCAGTGCGCATGGTGCAGGATTCAGTGTCGGAGCTGGTATCAACCTTGAACAATTCAAACTCAACCTTGCCTACGGTAAGTATCATGCTGCCAGCAACTCAATATTGGTGAACTTGGCGTACTCCTTTTAGAAGGCATAGATAATTCAGAATTCATAATTCAGAATTCATAATTATGAACACTAATGTTAACTGTGGTTTATTGCTACTGTAACGTGTTATCTCGTCAACTACGAATTACGCAAATGACACGAAATCTTTTGTAATAAGGATTCGCGTAATTAGTAAAATTCGTAGTCGGTAAAAGTGAGATAGAGTGCTAAAGCACATATCATAAAGCTCAAAGTTCAAAGCTCAAAGTTCAAAGCTAATATGGTAATCATAATTATGAATTCTGAATTATGAATTCTGAATTATTACAGCGTCTACATGAACAGCATGCCCACTTGGAAGACCACAGCACTAACGATCCAAGCTAATGCTGTAGTGTAACCTGCAGCAAAGAGAGCCCAACCCCAACTGCCTGTTTCGCCTTTAATAGCTGCTATCGTGGCTACACAAGGGAAGTAAAGCAGTACAAAGAGAAGGAACGAGAAGGCTGTAAGTGTTGCAATAGGCTCTGCTTCCTCGTAGCTGATGTGATGCATAGTTGCTACATCCTTTGTAATCAGATTATGTAGCTTTGAGTATTTGCCTGTCTCACTACTATAACCACTGTCGTCAGAGAAGCTACCATCATTAGAATAGAGTACGCCCATTGTTGATGCAACAATCTCTTTTGCACCCATACCAGACAACAAGCCAACATCCAATTTCCAATTGAAACCCTGTGGACGGAACACTGGCTCAACGGCTTTACCGATTCGTCCGATATAGCTTTGTTCCTGTCGTGCTTGATTATCCATGTTCGGATCGTCTGGAAGAGGGAAGTAGCCTAAAGCCCATACGATGATAGAAGCAACAAGGATAATACCTCCCATCTTTTTAAGATACTGCTTACCTTTCTCCCATGTATGGCGACCAATTGCCTTCCATGTTGGGAAACGGTAAGGTGGTAGCTCCATCACAAATGGCGTATCCTCACCTTTGACCACAAAAGCTGAGAACAAACGACTCATTGCCACTGCCATCAATACACCTATTATATATAAGGAGAGCATGGCAAGCGAACGATATTTCAACGCAAAGAACGAACCCGTAATCATTACGTAGATAGGTAGACGAGCCGAACAACTCATCAAGGGGAGAATCAACATTGTTATCAATCTACTCCTCCGACTCTCAATCGTACGTGTTGCCATCACCGCTGGCACATTACAACCGAAGCCCATGATAAGTGGGATAAATGACTTTCCATGCAGTCCCATCTTGTGCATCAGTCGGTCCATGATGAAGGCGGCACGTGACATATAGCCGCAGTCCTCCATGTAGGAGATAAAGAAGTAAAGTATTAATATCTGAGGGAGGAATACAATAACAGCTCCTACACCGCCGATAACACCATCGACGATCATATCTTTTACTGGTCCGGCAGGCATATTCTTAGAAATGAACTCGCCTAACCAACCCACACCAGCCTCTATCCAATCCATTGGATACTGACCAATGACGAAGGTTGCCGTGAACATCACCAACAATATAAAGAAAAAGATTGGGAAGCCAAAGTATTTGTTTGTCAAGACATGGTCGATGACATGGGTGGTCTGATAGGTATCTTTCTTATCACCTGTCGAGAAGTTTGCTTCCTTCAGCGCACCATTAATAAAACCATACTTGGCATCCATGATGGCTGTCTCGCTGTCATTACCCGTCTCCTCCTTTACACGAGCGGCTGCCGTATCACGATGATTGAATATCTCAATCGAATCACCTAACGGACTAACGAGTTGCTCTACGTCCTTGTCATGCTCTAACAGCTTGATGGCAAGATAGCGGGTAGAGTAGCGATGGCAGAGTTCAGGGTATTTCTTCAAATGCTCCTGCATCTCTTTAATACCATTCTCTATCTCATGTCCGTGGTTGATATGGATATGACGGAACTGCAACGACTCGTCTTCTTTCCCTTCATAAACGGCAATAATCTGGCGGAAGAGTTCCTTCACACCTCTACCATTGGTGAATACTGTTGGTATCATCGGCACTCCGAAGAGCTCAGAAAGCTTTTGTGCATCAATATGGTCACCACGCTGTTCTGTCTCATCAAACATATTTAGCGCACAAACCATACGTATGTGCATGTCTATCAACTGGGTTGTAAGATAGAGGTTGCGCTCAAGGTTAGACGAGTCTATCACATTGATGACTACGTCTGGAGTCTTGTCAACCAACTGCTTACGCACATAGAGCTCTTCAGGGCTATAGGCTGATAGGCTATAGGTACCGGGGAGGTCAACAAGGTTAAACACATAACCATCAAACTCGGCATGACCAACCTTCGCATCAACCGTCACACCCGAATAATTACCTACTCGTTCGTGTGCTCCCGATGCAAAGTTGAAAAGCGATGTCTTACCACAATTTGGGTTACCGACAAGTGCCACATTGATTGTATGACTCTTACGGCGCACAGCATCTGATTGTTTCTCGGGCGTTAGCTCCTTGTCCGTGCTGTCGTATGCGGTTGAATCCATCTCAACCTGATTATCTTCCTGCTCCTCCTCATTTCCAACAGAGTGAGTCTTCACATCCGACAATACCTCAATCTGGTCAGCCTCGCTATGACGAAGACTAACCTCATAACCCATAATCTTATATTTAACGGGGTCTTGCAAGGGTGCATTGAGCAATACCTCAACGGTCTTACCCTTGATAAATCCCATCTCTATGATTCGTTTACGAAAACCACCGTGTCCCGATACCTTTACGATAACACCAGTTTCTCCAGTCTTTAATTCTGATAACTTCATAGCTTTGATAATTTAGAATTCAAAGTTCATAATTCATAATTATGATTACTTCTGTCTGTTGTATTTATTGCTGCAAGCAACTTGTTCACTTGTCTACTTGTCCACTTGTCTACTTGTTTACTCGTTCACTCGTCAACTTTTCAAAGTCCCTTTGTCTTCTTCTCAAGCAACTTGTTTACTCGTTAACTCGTCAACTCGTCTACATCGTAAGAAACAAAGGTAATGAAAAAAAACAGAATAGAAAATGTTTATATAGTAAATACCTAATAATGGGGATAGGCAACGGCATGAAAAAAGGTATAACAGGTATTTTTCTTCATGAATAATAACAATACACTTGCCAGAGGGATGAGGTAATAAAAGCCTCCTTACACAAAGAGCTACTATTACCAAACCTACAAGAATAGTTTTGTTTTAGTTTGCTGTCACTTTTAACACTTTACGTAACAATACTGTAAATTAATGAGTTAAGTGATGATTGCGGCTGACAGAAGTGACAGCAACTCTGAAATACAGAGAAGACAAGATGTCTACTATCAGTTTATAAACAAGGCGTTTATCCTCAAAGTTATTAAGAATCTGTACGCTATACCTCTGTCGCTCTTAGTTTCATCGTTCTCTCCGTGCCATTTCCTTTTCTCCGTTCCCTCCGTTTCTCCGTGTGACTTATTATATAAGTTTGTAAATAAAATTCACAACCTTGAAAAATAAAGACCATCTTTTAGACTTGAATTAACGCCCTTTTGACTTGCAAAAGATGCTCTTTGAGAGCCTTAGTAACGCCCTTTTGAAGTCCAATTAAGCACCTTTTACTTTCTTGTTCTGTAACTTGTTGATTGTTATAGAGTTGCGATGGTGATGAGAAATACTGTTTTTTGTGTGAAAAGAGGTGTTTTGTGGGGTTAATATGTAAATATATTTCTAAACATATAGACGGCAATAGCTATTTTTATTAGCTCTTTAAAAACGAGTAAAAGATTATCCTATGCAAATGATTCTTTGGTTTTTGCATATGTAAGGATAAGAATTTTGCATAAATAATCGTTGTAAGTCAATACCACACATATGGTATTTTTCGTCGCTTTCGATAAACTTTTCGGAATATTGTTAGGATAGAATGGGAAATTATCCCTATCTTTGTAATGAATTAAAGATATTGCCGCAGTGCTATTCTCCACATAGCCACGCTTATATAATAAGGTAGGGCGACATAGCATTGTAGGTAAAAATGTATAAATATAAAAGATTGTAAGATATGAAATGTTTAGAATTACTATTCCCAAAAGCTGAGAGTACAAAGGCATCACTTATATTATTGGCATCACGCCTTGTGTCGGATTGACATTTGCGAGCCACGGACTCGACAAATTACAGCACTTCTCAGAAACAGCTACACACTTCCCTGCACCCTTCGGTATGAGTGGTGAGGTGGCAGTAGGATTGAGTATTTTCGGTGAGTTAGTATGCGGTTTGGCATTCGTTTTTGGTTTCCTCACACGTTTAGCACTCTTACCAATGATTTTCACCATGATAGTTGCCTTCACAACTGTCCATGGCGGTTCTGTTAGCAATGGTGAGTTAGCCTTCCTTTACCTTGTCATCTTCGTTCTTTCATGGTTCGCTGGTGCTGGCAAGTTCTCTGTTGATGGTATCATTAGAAGCAAGATAAGCGGGGGTAATTCATAATGCATAATTCAAAATTCATAATTATGAACACTAATGTTAACTGTGGTTTATTGCTACAGTAATGTGTTATCTCATCAACTACGAATTACGCTAATTACACGAATTCTTTTATAACAAGGATTCGTGTAATTAGCGTAATTCGTATTCGATAAAAGTGAGATAGAGTTTGCACATATCATAAAGCTCAAAGTTCAAAGCTCAAAGCTAATAATGGTGTTCATAATTATGAATTTTGAATTATAAATTATGAATTATAGTAGTAATCATAATTATGAATTTTGAATTATGAATTCTGAATTACCAACATTCAATATCTTTTGCTATATCGGGCATTGTCTCTCGTTTGAAGACAGGACTCTTCACGCCTGCGCGCTTCTGTTGACGATAATCATCGAGCAGGCGGAAGGCATATTTACCAAGTGTTAAGATAGCAACGAGGTTACAAATAGTGATGAGTGCCATGAAGAAATCACCAATACTCCATACAAGGTCGAGGCTGGCAATGGCACCAAACATCACCATCACACCACCTGTTATCACACGCAAAGCGAGAATGGCTGAAGGCTTTTGAGTAAGGAATCGTACGTTTGCCTCACCATAATAATAGTTTCCGATAATACTACTAAAAGCGAAGAAGAAGATGGCAATCGCTATAAATATTGGACCTGCTGCGCCCACTTCGCTCTCTAAAGCAACCTGAGTAAGGAGAATTCCTGACTCAGAATTGTTGACATAAAGTCCACTGATGATAATGATAAAAGCCGTACAGCTACAAACGAGGAGCGTATCTGTGAATACACCGAGCGACTGGATGAGTCCTTGTTTCACGGGATGAGTAGTAGATGCGGTTGCTGCAATATTAGGAGCAGAACCCTCACCCGCCTCATTACTGAATAGTCCACGCTTAATACCGTTCATCATCGTAGCACCTAAGCCGCCACCTGCCACCTGTTCAAAGCCAAAAGCATTCTCAACGATAAGGCGGAAGACGTGTGGAATGAGTTGAATATTCATTACAATAATGACCAAGGCAAGGAGTACGTAACTCACTGCCATCAGCGGAACGAGTACGCTACTAACCTTGGCAATACGCTGAATACCACCGAAAACTATTGCTAAAGAGAGTATAGCGAGAGCGCCACCCATCCATGTCGGATCAATAGAAAATGCCTTTTGCATAGCACCACAAATCGTATTACTCTGTATGGATATATAAGCCATACAGAAGGTCATTGTTATCAGCACGGCAAAGAGTTTTGCCATCCATTTACAATGCATACCATGTAGAATGTAATAGGCTGGTCCACCAATGAACGAGTCGGCATGACGACGCTTATAAAGTTGGGCAAGTGTAGACTCTATGAAGGCTGTCGCAGAACCTAAGAGGGCAATAACCCACATCCAAAAGACAGCACCAGGACCACCAATAGCTATCGCAGTTGCCACACCAGCAAGGTTTCCAGTACCTACACGTGAGGCAATTGAGACGGCAAAAGCTTGAAAAGATGATACATGTTTCTCACCTTCGTCATGTGTTCCTGTCGAATCTCCTAATAGGCGAACCATCTCGCCAATCATGCGAAACTGCACAAAGCGCGTCCGCCATGTAAACCACAAAGCACAAATAACGAGTCCTGCTACGAGGATATATGTCCATGTAAAATAATTGACAGATACTATGGCTTGATTCAGCCAGCCGTCTGCGGAAAACAATTCTATCATTTAATATAAGGCTAAAAATTACGCGCAAAAATAATAAAAACATCTGAAAGATATAAGTTTTGTGTGCAAAAAAATTAGCTATTCACTTGACTTTCATAATTATTTCACTAACTTTGCACAATGCTAATGGTTGACAAACACAATGGTAAGAAAAAGAAAAAACAAGTTTAGAGATGTACGCGAATTTCTGATGATTGCATTGGCAATGATCATCGGCAGCTTTGGCTGGTGTGCATTCTTATTGCCACATCATATCACGATTGGTGGTATTGCGGGTATTGCATCGGTTATTCAGTGGGGTCTTGATATCCCTGTGCAGTATACCTACCTTACTATCAACGGCATACTACTCTTTGTCGCGTTAAAGATATTGGGTTGGAAGTTTTGTGTTAGGACGATTTTCGCCGTACTGGTGTTCGCCTTTTCTACGTCGGTATTGCGTGAGGTCTTTGCTGGACATCCGTTGTTTTCAGACGAACCTTTCCTCGCCTGCGTTGTAGGTGGTGTGTTATTAGGTGTCGGAGTCAGCATCGCCTTGCAGTATAATGCCAGTTCGGGCGGTTCGGATGTCATAGCAGCCATGATTCACAAGTATCGTGATGTGTCACTCGGACGTGTCATCCTTGCTTGCGACCTCTGTATCATCAGTTCCAGTTACTTAGTCTTGGAAAATTGGGAAAAGGTTATCTATGGTTACATAGTTCTCTTCGTAATGACCTATGTGGTGGACTACCTTATTAATGGTATGCGTGGTTCCGTACAGTTCTTTGTTATCTCTGAACACTGGGGAGAGATTGGTTCTGCCATTAACAACGATGTTGATCGTGGCTGTACGGTTATTGAGGCACGTGGATTCTACACTGGTAAGAAGGTGGGGATGCTCTTTGTCATCGCACGTCGTTCTGAAGCCCACTCCATCTATCAAGTGATTGACGAAATAGACCCTAACGCCTTTGTCTCACAAGGTGCTGTCAATGGTGTCTATGGCATGGGATTTGATAGAATGAAAGTAGCACATAAAAAGAAAACAGCTGACGAGAAAGTCAGAACAAAAGAATAAGAAAGAAGGAAAGATTGTAAAGATGAATATTCAGGAACTCGAAGGTAAGCGTATTGCTGTTCTCCTTTCTGGCGGTGTTGACAGTTCGGTTGTGGTCTATGAGTTTGCACGATTAGGACTGCATCCAGACTGTTTCTATATCAAGATAGGACCGGAAGAGAAGGAAGACTGGGACTGTAACTCTGAAGAAGACCTTGAAATGGCTACACTTGTGGCACGCCGCTTTGGCTGTAAGTTGGAAGTCATCGACTGTCATAAGGAGTATTGGGACCAGGTGACACGCTATACCATGGAGAAGGTGAAGGCTGGTTTTACGCCTAACCCAGATGTGATGTGCAACCGACTGATAAAGTTTGGGGCTTTTGATGAGAAGATGGGACATGACTATGACCTCATCGCAACGGGCCATTATGCACAGACAGAATGGATTGACGGACGTAAATGGCTCACCACAAGTCCTGATCCAGTCAAAGACCAGACTGACTTCTTAGCACAGATTTACGACTGGCAGCTGAAGAAAGCAATCTTCCCTATTGGCCACTACGAGAAGAATGAGGTGCGAGAGATTGCCGAGCGAGAGAATCTTATCAATGCGCACCGAAAGGATTCGCAGGGAATCTGCTTCCTTGGAAATATCGACTATAATGAGTATGTACGCCGCTATTTAGGCGAAGAAATAGGCGACGTCATCGAACTTGAAACGGGAAAGAAGATTGGCGAACACAAAGGACTATGGTTCCATACTATCGGGCAACGGAAGGGACTCGGTCTTGGCGGTGGCCCTTGGTTCGTTATTAAAAAAGATGTAACTAAAAATATCCTGTATGTAAGTCATGGCTATGACCCTGCTACAGCCTACAAAAAAGATTTCCCGCTCCATGACTTCCACTTCCTAACAGAAGGTATTACAACCTTACCTGAGAAGATTACCTTCAAGATTCGCCACACACCTGAGTACCATCCAGCAACTGTTGAACAGTTGTCGGACGGTAGGTGTATTATTCACTCTACCGAAAATATCCATGGCGTTGCCCCTGGACAATTCTGTGTTGTCTATGATGAGCAGCACCATCGCTGCTTTGGTTCTGGAGAAATAACTTTGTAAAGTTGACGAGTTGATGTGTTGACAAGTTGACAAGTAGACGAGTTGACAAGTTAACGAGTTATGTGTTCTGTTTGTTGAGTTAGTCTGAAGGTTCTTTATGTTACCTTTGCTACAAAAACAAACAATCATTGTCGGGTTGTTTTTTCATACAAAAAGAATAGATAAAGATAGGCTATAACAGCTTTTCTAAGTATTGCTGTCAGGTAAACATTCACTATATCCTTTAGAAATTAGTGGCTTACTATCTTTATTACTATAATCTTATCGCCTCTTTCTTTCTGTCTTCAAATGATGTGTTGACGCCCCGCACATGTCGTGCTGATGCTTAGCACCAATGGTGCTGAGTACTAATTACGTTGTAATATATGACCGATGAGGGTTTAATTTGTTGTTAGAAGTGGGTTATACTATTAAAAATAAGGTTCTTCCGAAATATGGAGTGATAAACTAAAAGTCTTATATGATAGGCACACGGAGGCACGGAGAGGACGGAGGTTGTGCAATGTTACGGAGGTGCTGACGGCACAAAGAGCGACGGAGGCGTAGCGTACAGATTCTTGAGAAGTCTTTTGGGATAAACGCTTTGTGTATAAATTACTAATAGAAATGGCAAACAAACTCCGTCGCTCTATGCACCGACGGTGCCTCCGTGACTTCCATTGCTTTGTTTTAATAATCCTCCGTCCTCTCCTTTTCTCCGTGTGACATTTCGTCAGAAACCTAACCTTAAGTGGCAAAAATTATCACTCCAAAATCCTGAAGACCCAGAAATAAGCTTAATAGATTACTGGTCTAAGAGCAGAGAAACAAATTAAAACGATTTTTCTTATATAGTTAATAGGTGGGATTTGATCGTTTCCTGCCACTCATCAAACGACTTTGTAGATAATTCTTCTTGTTAACTTCGTTTTCTAATATCTTTTATTTTCTTAAACTAATGTCGTATACTTTTGTCTACTTATTTACATATTCAAATGTGTCCTTTTTACAACCACATCCCGTTCTCTTTTATCTAAATATCTGCTCAACCCTTTTGTAGCTTACAACCTACGAAGATTTTATAATTATAAGTGTTTTATGTACTCTTTTGTTTGAAATAGAAATTAATAATACATTTTATGATTTAAAGTATAATTTTAATCGAAAAAAGATTGCTTCTTTTATAAATAATATTTATATTTGCAGCAGATATGTTATAGAACGAATAACCTGTAAGAGTATTTACTCATCATTCGTCTAAAAAACTCTTCAAATAAGAGTTAAGATACCATAGAGATAATAGTTGCATCTGATATTTGGTCACTAATAAATATGTATATATGAAGCAGGTTTACTATTTTATTTTCTTAATGCTACTGGCGTTTTCGTCAGTAAACGTAAAGGCTGACACGACTGTAAGAGTCAAGGTTGATGATATCAACAGAGTTTCAGTCAAAGTAAATTATGTGCCCGTTATCAATCTTGCTAACGGAACAAATGAAATTACTGTGCCCCAATATGGTGCCTTAACCATTGAGGCAAAACAAGGTTATTACTTAAAGAGCGTCCTCAAGACGATTAATAATGATAACTCTGCACCACAGACTATTAATAATCTAACCAGTTGCAACATCTATGTTTCGGATGCAGACAATAATAAGCTCTTCACTGTTAAAAGTGCTGACTTAGCTAAAGCTCGCACAGGTTCATGTACTGTAAACGTTGATAATGCCTCAAAAGTGAGGGTGTCACGCAACGAATCACGCACGTCTGTAGAGTTACAAAATGGTGAAAACACAGTAAAATGGATTCCTAATACCGAAAAAACGCTTGTAATTACCAATGCTAATTATGGTGATGCCCCTATATATAAGGTGACCCTCGACGGTAACGACGTTACTCCTTCAAGTGGTCAATACTTTGTCACGTTGACCGCTGGCTGTGTTGTTGACATTAAAGCCGATTATCCAGACGTATCTTATCCTGTTAAATTCAACTTTACTGACGAGAAAGCAAAGGGTGTTATCTCAAAGGTAATGGCTGATGGTGTGGAAGTTAAGAACTACAATGACGCTGATTTCAAGCTGAAAGCTGGAACAAAATTATCATTAACTTTCGACCAAAGCAACTATGCTTTAGATGCTTTCAAGGTTAATGGGACTGCCACTACGATATATGGTACCTACGAATGCTATGTGAAAGACAACCTTGTCTTTGATGTTCAGGCACATAAATATGCTACTGTAAAGGCTGTGTTGACTGTTGATAACGCAGCAAATATCACCGCTTATGAGGGACAAAGCTATAATAATAAGGTGATAACGCTACAGAATGGTAGCAATAATATTGAGTTAGGCGAGAAGAACAATGTCATCCAAATAAAGCCAAACAGCGGTTGTAAGATTGAGTCAATCAAGGCAAACGGTACTCCTGTAACAGCCAATTACGAAGGAGCATACGAGATAAGATTAACCGATGGTATGACGATTGAGGTTACGACATCAGCCATTGTGCGCGACCAGAAGGCAACAGTTTTCATTGACGACATCAGCGTTGCGAACTATGGTTTGAGTTTCTATCGTTCTGACCGTTCGATGGTAAAGATGCAGACAGGTGAAAATACAGTGATGTTCTCTGCTGACGACCATCATTTCATGCTTGCTGCTTACGGAAATGACATGAGTAAGATGGTGATAAAATTGAATGGAACAAATCTTGACCCATCTTATCCTGGCGGCACAAGTTTTGAGTTTGATTTAAAGAACGGGGACCGTTTGGAGGTCTTACTCAAGGGCGACACAGCTGGTATTGATGCCATAGAAGCCGTAAAACAAGGGAAGGCTGTAGTCTATCGTCTCGATGGCAAGCGCATAGAAGGCACACAACTGCCTAATGGAGTATATATTATTAACGGTAAAAAAGTTATAGTTAACAAGCGATGAGAAAAATTCTACTCACTGTATTTTGTTTATGTTCGGTAGGATTAGCTTACGGTCAGTCGAAGCTTGACCTACAAAGTCAGTTGGAACTGTTCAAACTCCGTAACACTTCCATTCCTACCTACAACAGTCGTACACGTTCGTTTGAACGCCCAAAGAGTGTACCAGAGAACACAATGGCAATGGTCGAAATGAAGGATCAGAACGACCGTGCAGACTTAGAGGCACAAGGCGTAAAGGTGCTGCGTGTACGTGGTAATATTGCCATTGTCGTGGCTCCAATAAAAGACATTGAGCGTATTGCAGGCTTAAAGTGCGTTCGTCGTATGGAACTCCCACGTCGTGTTTATCAGAAGATGGACGTCGTACGTAAGGAGATTGGCGTAGATAAGATTCACAAAGGCATCGACCTCCCACAGGCTTACACTGGTAAAGGAGTGGTAACGGGTATTGTTGATGGTGGTATTGACCCTAACCATATCAACTTCCTCAAGCCAGACGGAAGCACGCGATTTGGTTATATCAGTAAGATTACAGCCAGTCAGTCAAATAAGGATGGTTATCAATTCGATAACTATTACCCTCGTGTCGTGCTTGATACCTTAACAAACCGTGATAATGCATACGCTATTGAGGACTTTACGACTGATTCCTACACTACGTTCCATGGTACTCACACTACAGGAATCATGGCGGGTGGATACAAAGGCAATATCAACTATGCTAAGACTAACGATAACGATAGGTCTTATAAAGTGACAGGTCCTAATCCTTTCTATGGTTGTGCGACAGAGTCAGAACTTGTGGCTTCATGCGGTGATTTGCGTGATCAGTATATTGCATTTGGTGTTGATGATGTCGTACAGTATGCAAAACTATCAGGAAAGAACCCAAAGCCATGTGTTATCAACCTTTCATTAGGTAGTAACATTGGTGTACACGACTCTACAAGTGTAATGAATCGCTTCCTTGCAGAGGAAGGAAAACACGCTATTATCTGTGTTGCAGCAGGTAACGAAGCGAATATGGCTATCGCATTGAAGAAGAATTTTACCGCTGCAGATGAAACGGTTAAAACCTTCCTCACGCCAATGCAACCAGATACTTTACGTTCTGGAGGTAAGACCTACTTTAATCTTCGTAACGGACAGATAGCAGCTTATAGTAATGACTCTACAGAATTCGAGTTACAAATCGTTGTTACTAATACGAAGCGTGGCAACCGTGTTGTTAGCAGAATCCCTCTTCCAAATAATACAAAAGGCCAACCTATAACCTACGCATCAGGTGGTGAGTATTCAATGTCAGGTGCTGTTATTAACCAAGGCTTTGCGAAAGCGTTCGATGGTTACGTCACAGCGGCTTCTGCAATAGACCCTGAAACGGGCCGTTACTACGCTATGGCGCAGATAATGACCAGTGATAACCAGAAAGATAACAAGGATGGAAACTATAAACTGGCGTTGCTAATAACGAGTAAGAAGGCTGGACAGCGTGTTGAAGTGTACAGTGATGCACAGTTTATCTACTTTGATAGCAACAAGCAGGAGGGTTTCGTAAGCGGAACACGCAATGGTTCTATCAGCGATATGGCATGTGCTGCAAACATCGTTACTGTTGGTAGCTACAATGTACGCAACCACTGGTCATCTCTCGACGGCTTTGTTTATGGCTACAACAAGCGAGGTGACGAAGATGACTTCCCTGAAGGCGAGGCTTCACGCTTCTCTTCTTTCGGTACATTAGCCGATGGTAGAAACCTTCCACACGTATGTGCTCCGGGTGCATCTATCATCTCTTCTGTTAATACATACGCTGTAGAGAATACTGACTTAGGTTATTCTGATATGGCATTGCAGGGTAGATTGGAGAAAGGTGGTAAGAAATACTACTGGCATCAATCTCTTGGTACATCTATGGCTACGCCTGTTGTGGCTGGTGCTATTGCCCTCTGGCTTGAAGCAAACCCAAGTTTGACTGTCAAGGACGTAATACGTATCATTCAGCAGACTGCTCGTAAGGATAACTATGTCACTAATACGGGCGACCCAGTACAGTGGGGTGCAGGTAAGTTTGACGCTTACGCAGGTTTGAAGCAGGTACTAAAGGAAAAGGAAACCAATGGTATTAATGGTGTAAGATACGCAGAGAGTCAGGCAGTACCTGTCATTACAATGACTGGCGAACGCTCTTTCTCAGCCTTCCTTGCTGGTGCAAAGCAGCTGAATCTACGTGCTTACTCACTCAGCGGACAGTTAGTTCACTCGCTCTCATCACAAGGTGACGAACTTAACGTTAATGCCTCTTCATGGAACAAGGGCGTTTACTTGATTCAAGTAAATGGTGGTAAGGCACAACGTATCGTTATCTATTAAGGCTTGATACACATCGAATAATATTCCCAAAGGATAGGACTAACACTCCTAACCCTTGGGAATACGATAAGTAAACATAAGCTATAAAATCAGAACACAATAATATTTATATTTATATGAAGCACAAATTTACTTTTTTACCATCATTCCTCCTCTTAGTGATGGCTATGTTGTGGAGTTCGCTTGCTGCCCATGCGCAAGACGAAGTTTTGATTCGATTCCACACCAATGTGCCTGAAAAGGCAAAGAATTCTGGTGTGGCAGCACAGGTTTCTTTTGTGTTGGGCTCTAAATCAGACAAGGCTGATGTCTCTATCGACTATGGTTCTGGTGATACCGAAGTTGAGATTAATAAAGCTATTGTTGAGAATGATCATGGCGAACAGGCCATTAAGGGTACTCTCTGTACAGATGTTGTGTCAGATGCAGGCTGGGTAACAATCAAAGGTGACCCAGACGACCTCTATTTCTTCAATGCTTCTGGTAATGAGATCGACCAGATTCAGTTTAATGATAACTTGAAACTCCAAGTCTTGAACTTAGAGCATAACAACTTAAAGTCACTCAACATCGATCATTTACAGAGTCTGAATATTATCTATTTGCAGGATAATCCTTTCTCTGCTACAACTCCATTGATGATTGGTCGTATGCCAAATCTTATGGTGTTGGAGGTTCCACAGATTGGACATATCTCTCCAGACTTCACGCTTAAGAACTTTCCTAATCTCCGTTCGTTTGATGCTTACCACACTATTAGTCTCAAGACAGCAGATCCAACAGGCTGCCCATATCTGCAGCGTTTGAGTCTTGACATGACAAGTGTTGAAAGTGTAGACCTCTCAAAGAACTCATTACTGCAAATACTCAACGTGGGTGACTCTCGTGTCAAGACTCTTGACCTTAGTCATAACCCTGAGATTACGCAGCTCTACATCTCTCACTCTTCTGGAGCTGTCAATACTGACGTGAAGTTCGAGACCATTGATGTGTCTCACTGTCCGAAGCTCTACTATTTCTATTGTGGTGGTAACAACTTGAAAGAGCTTGACTTAAGAAACAATCCAGAGCTCTTCACACTCTCTTGCGACCGTAACCTCCTACGGAACCTTGACGTTAGTCAGAACCCAAAACTATATAGTGTCAATGTACGTTATAACTATATGGACTTTGCTACACTGCCAGAGCCAGGCAACTGGTTTGAGTATTATCACGAGCAAAACCCTATGGAGTTGAACGATACATATAAGGTAGGTGATGTCATCGACCTTAGCAAGCGTGTGCTTCGTGCAAATACAACGACTCAGGCAAGACTCTTCCGTGTTCCAAAGGCTGACCCAACAAAGCCAGTAGAGTTAGATGACAGCTATTATTCTTATGAGAATGGTAAGGTAACTTTGAAGAAAGCACTTGATGAAGAGGTCTTTGTTCAGTTCACTAATAGCCGACTCAGAGACTATCCTATCCGCACAGAAAACTTCCGTGTGAAGACTGTTGCCGAGTTTGGAAAGGACGTGAAGGCTATTCAGCTCGCAAGTCTTGGCGACGCAGGTTCTCCTCTGAAGATGTCTGTTGGTATCCTTGGTGCTACAGCAGCTAATCCTGTAACTGTAAAGGTTGACTTAGGCGATGGTAATACTACCCCATTCGAGATTAAGGATGAGCGCCCAGCTACAGCCAATATCGTGACTACACGCACTGGTGCTGGAGACATTATCGTATATGTCCCACAGGATAAGTACGTAACAAGTCTTGAGTCTGATGGCCAGTACATTGACAACATCGACCTCTCTGCACTTACAGAACTTCGTACGCTTACATTGAAGAGAGCAAATCTTACTACTATCGACCTCTCTTATAACAATAAGCTTGAGAAGCTTGACCTCTCTTACAATCAGCTAAATCGTGTTGATCTCCGTGGTCCATCATCTTATTTTAATAAGAGTAAGTTGACTGATATCAATATTAGTCATAACCAAGTTGACTCATTGCTCTTCAATACCATCTATGGTGTAACCAAGCTCAATGTAAGTCACAACAAACTGAATAAGTTGGATCTTAAGGATGCCGATAACTTGCGTATGCTTGATATCTCTAACAATAAGTTCACTCGTCTTCTCCTCAACCACAGCGAACTTATAGAGGATATCAATGTGGCAAACAACGAACTTACTGAGGTGAAGATTCCACCTGTAGCACCAGTTAAGAAGTTGAATGTTAGTGGTAACTACTTCACATTGGCTAATATGCCTAACGACTTCGGTCTGACTCGTGGTAACTTTATCTATGCACCACAGCATGTATTGCAGATTTCAACCTCTTCACCAGGCATCGACCTCTCTGAGCAGTATATAACAAAGGATGGAGCAACAACTAACTTTGTATGGAAGAAGAAAGATGGTACACCATTACAGTTGGGCAAGGACTACACCATCACCAATGGTTCAGCTAAGTTCACCAACCTCGCACTTGACTCAATCTATTGCGAGATGACGCATGCTGCCTACCCTGATTTCGAAGGACAGAACGTCTTCAAGACTACTAATGTTCATCCTATTGCCTTCCCTAAATATGAGTTGGCATCATTTACTACTGTCAACCAGACCGATAGCGTAGTATTGTCTCTCGCAAGCTATGTTCCTGGTAAGTCTGTTTACTTCGAGTGGGGCGGCAATGGTAATGTTACACAGTACACACTTGGAGAAAAATATAAGATTTTCCAAGCTAAATCTAAGGCGAACACAAAGGTACGTGTACTCGTTGCTGAGGCTGATGATAAGGTGAAAGTCTTCAGCGTTGCAAACGTTAAGATGACTGATGTAGACCTCACTGGTTTGAAGGAAGCGAAACTCATTTCTATAACTCAAGCTGGACTTACATCTGTTAAGCTTCCTGCAGCACCAAATCTTACTGATTTGAACTTTGATGGTAATGAGTTGACAGACATTGACTTGTCACCGTTCCCAAAACTTTTCGCAGTGTCATTGATTGGTAATAAGATTAAGAACTTCGACTTGTCAAAGGCACCAAACCTTGGTATTGCTTACCTCTCAAGCAATAAGATGAAGGAAATCAAGCTTGATAACCCTAAACTTGAGAGCCTTGATTTGAGCGATAACGACCTCGAAAACGTGTCACTCGACAAGCTTCCTCAGTTAGAGCAGTTGTGGTTGAACGCTAATAAGTTGACAAAGGTTGACGTATCAAAGAATACCAACCTTAGAGTTCTCAACGTTGTAGGCAACCGTCTGAAGTTCTCTACAATGCCATTGCCAAGCAATAACGGCAAACGATTTGATAGATACTCTTACAACCTTCAGGCACCAATTGATGTTAAGTGCGTTGATGGTAAGGTTGACCTCAGCTCTGAAGCTGTCGTAGGCGGTGAGATGACAACCTACCACTGGTTCATCGGTAATGTGACCTATAAAGATGGCGAGTTACAAGGTGAGAAGTTAGACGTCAATGATGAGTACACACTTGAGAATGGTGTTACCACATTGAAGCTTGACAAGACATTCACCAACCTTGTTTGTGTGATGGCGAACGATAACTTCCCTAATGCACTTATCTATACAAACTACATCGCGTTCACACCTGCAACAGGCATTGATGCCGTTACAGCAGATAAGGATGTTAAGATTCAGTTCTTCGATGGTGCAATTAGCGTTCTTGGCGCACAGAATAGCACAGTTGCTATCTACTCAATCGATGGTAAACTCGTTTACCAAGGTAAGGTTGCTGACGATAGCAGCCGCATCCCTCTCGGTCGTGGAACCTACATCGTACGTGTAGGAAACAAGGCAGCAAAGATTAGCGTAAAGTAAATTAGTAGTTAATAAATAGTCAATCCCCTTGTTTGTTGTAGAATACTTATTCGGCAACAACAAGGGGATTCTTTTGTTTATGCTGCCTTATAAAGTCTAATAAAAATTCTTCTTGTTTCTATCTCGGTGACAAAATGCAATGTTTTAGTACCTAACACCATTGGTGCTCACCATCAGCACGACGTGTGCTAAGCATCGACACGTTAGGTGATGAGGGTAGGAGAGGGACTTTATAATCATTAGAATGGGCAGAATACAGCGTGTTCAGAATAGCTGTAAAATAGATTTAGAGGTCCTTAGTATGAAGATAAAAGTAGACAATAACTTCTTTGTCTATCTTAATCTCTAATAGGTTATAATACTGCAATGCCTTTCATCTTTATTTGTCTAAATTGAAAAGAATGTCTCATTATTTCATAATCCCGAAGGCTCAATAACATCTTACGAACAGTTTTTACATAGGTAAATAAGAAAGTAACGTATACAAAAACAGACAAATGGTTAAAATTCGTCATAAAAGATTAGATTATATGCCTTTTAATCCTTATCTTTGCACGCAATAAATAATACTTATGGACTGGTTAATTGATATTTTTTCGGCAGAGAAACAGGATACGGTAGCCCATATTATGCTATTGTATTCTATTGTCATTGCCTTGGGTATCTACCTTGGCAAAATTAAAATTGGAGGTATTTCGCTTGGCGTTACCTTTGTGTTGTTTGTGGGCATTCTTGCTGGTCACATTAAATTTACAGGACCTATCCCCGTATTGACCTTTGTACAAGACTTTGGATTGATTCTTTTTGTCTTTATGATTGGTTTGCAAGTCGGACCGGGCTTCTTTGAAAGTTTCGGTAAAGGTGGTCTGAAGTTGAACATTCTTTCGACGGTGGCAATCCTGCTCAACGTCCTTGTGATGTTTGCTTGTTACTACATTTTCTTTGACACGCAGGACAAGACAAATCTTCCTATGATGGTCGGAACGCTCTATGGCGCTGTGACGAACACTCCTGGTCTTGGTGCTGCGAATGAAGCACTCCACAGTGTCTTCAAGAATGGCATGGACTTCGACATCGCTTCTGGTTACGCTTGTGCTTATCCTTTGGGTGTGGTAGGTATCATCGGTGCAACGATCGCTATCCGTTATATCTGTAAGGTAAACCTTCAAGAGGAGAATGAAAAGCTGAATGAGGAAGAAGCTGAGAATCCTCATGCAAAGCCTTACACAATGTATTTGAAGGTACAGAATGCGTATATCGCAGGCCGTAAGCTCGAAGAAATATCAGAATTCCTTAATCGTGACTTCGTTTGTACACGTCTTATGCACGAAGGTGTATTGTCTGTTCCTACCTTAGATAATATTTTTGAGTTAGGCGATGAGATTCTCGTTGTCAGTGCAGAGGCTGACGCAGCTGCTATCCGTGCTTTCATCGGTCCAGAGATTGAAGTAGACTGGCATGAGGAAGACCAGCCACAACAGTTGGTTAGCCGTCGTATTGTTATCACCAATAGTAAGATTAACGGAAAGACTTTGGGCGATATTCATTTCCGTTCAGTATATGGCGTGAACGTAACACGTATCAGCCGACAGGGTATGGACCTCTTTGCTGGTCGCAACCACCGTTTTATCGTGGGTGACCGTATCATGGTTGTTGGTCCAGAAGAGAACGTTAACCGCGTTGCTTCTATGATGGGTAACTCTGAAAAGCGCCTTAACGCACCAAATATTGCAACCATCTTCGTTGGTATCATCGTCGGTATCATCTTCGGTACGTTGCCAATTGCGATTCCTCACATGCCTGTACCAATGAAACTCGGTCTTGCAGGTGGTCCGTTGGTTATCGCTATTCTTATTGGTCGTTTTGGTTATCGAATGGGACTTGTGACCTATACTACAACGTCAGCGAATATGATGCTCCGTGAGATTGGTTTGGCACTCTTCTTGGCTTCTGTAGGTATCAAGGCAGGAGCAACCTTCTGGGACACCGTAGTACAGGGTGACGGATTGAAGTATGTGTACACAGGTTTCATCATAACGATTGTTCCAATTCTTATTGTCGGCACTATTGCTCGTTTGAAGTATAAGTTCAATTACTTCACAATTATGGGTATGCTTGCCGGAACCTATACCGACCCACCAGCCTTGGCTTATGCTAACTCTATCTGTGCAGGTGAGGCTCCAGCTGTAGGTTACTCAACAGTTTATCCGCTCAGTATGTTCCTTCGAATCTTCTTAGCGCAGGTAATTGTACTCTTCTTCTGCCAGATTTAGGAAAGAATAAGATAAAAACGAAAAATAATTAGGGTGTATCAAATTTCTGATGCACCCTATTTTTATTCTCTTAAACCGAAATCGGTTATTAGAGCCTAAACATATTTTGTTTTATTATCGAGCAGATTGTCTGTCTTTGGGACGCAGGCGTAGCGGGCTACGTCAAGTTACAAAGGCAGACAAGATGCCGACAAGAAAATAAAAGATGTTAGGAAACAACACAAAAGCAAGAATTCCTGAAACATTGTGGTCTAATGACCGATTGGGGTTAAATGTGTGAGAGAATGATTTTACTCTAAATACAACGTCTTTAGCTATCTGTTATCTTACACCAAAGTTTCTCCTTAATCATCTGAATTTTCTTTACATTATTTCGTTGTTTATTTGCTCCAAATGGCTCTAAAACCTCTTTTTGAATAGCCTTTGTAACTTCCTTAATATCAATCTATTGCAAAATAGCTTTTTAAAAGGTGCTTAGTAAGGTTTCAAAAGGGCGTTAGTTAGCCCTCAAAAGGGCATCTTTTACAAGCCAATTGGGCGTTAATTGCAAGCTGATTTATGCCCTTCTCAATTCGAAGATTAGATTTTTCTTTACATTATATTATTGTTCTATGGCATCCGTGATAGGAGAGTAGGGATTGAGCGGTAACTCATGATGCTATTACTTTGTTCCAGATTATTTTGTTATTTGGTCTTTGTATACTTTGTTACCTTGTCTTTTTTATCTTATTTTTATTTTGTCTCCCCCTAATCTCTTGTCTTTCTTTAAATCAGCAATTTTGTTCATTTACACGCCCATTTACATGTAAACAAAACTTATCAACATGTAAACAAAATCCTATTTTTCTTTTATAACTAATACCTTGTTTGGATGTTCACTTGTCAACTTGTCAAGTAAAACCTGTTTACTTGTCAACTAAACACTCTTCTGTTTATAATTATAAGTGTTTTATGTACTCTTTTGTTGAAATCAGTAAGTATTCAATTAAATTTTAAAAGAAAATGTAATTTTACTCGAAAAATGCTTGCAACTTATATAAATAATATTTAAATTTGCATTCCATGAAAGTAATAATCTTTTTATATTGTGAAAAAGCAGCAATATATTTAGGTTTAAGACTCATCTCTAATAAAATGTTTCAGAAAGGAACAAAATCGTAAAGTTTAGCGAAACAGTTACACAATAATATTTTAATAATCAAAAGAGATCTATGGAGAAAAGAATTACTCTCTTTTTGTTTGGTCTTATCCTGTCATTAGGAACAGCGTTTGGTCAGGCAAAGATTAACGGAACCGTAGTTTCTCAGGACGATGGAGAAGCCGTTATCGGAGCATCTGTCATGGTACAAGGTACTACGACGGGTACAGTTACCGATATTGATGGTCACTTCACTATCGACGTTCCTGCAGGAAAGAAACTCGTAGTCAGTTACATTGGTATGGTCACTCAGACCGTAACAGCAAAAGATGGCATGAAGGTTGTCCTCTCTAATGACAATCATCAGCTTACTGAGGTCGTCGTAACGGGTATGACCCAGCAAGACAAACGCCTCTTCTCTGGTGCTGCTACCAAGATTGATGCTTCAAAAGCTAAGCTCGATGGTATGGCGGACGTGAGCCGTTCACTCGAAGGTCGTGCTGCCGGTGTGAGCGTTCAGAACGTATCTGGTACGTTCGGTACAGCTCCTAAGATTCGTGTTCGTGGTAACACGTCAATCTTCGGTTCATCAAAACCTTTGTGGGTTGTGGATGGTGTCATCATGGAAGACATTGCCAATGTTGATGCAAGTTCGTTGTCATCAGGTGATGCAAAGACTTTGATTTCTTCTGCTATTGCAGGATTGAACGCTGATGACATTGAAAGTTTCCAGATTCTGAAGGACGGTTCTGCTACATCTATCTATGGTGCTCGTGCTATGGCAGGTGTGATTGTTGTAACTACAAAGAAGGGTAAGGCTGGTCAGAGCCATTTGAGCTATACTGGTGAGTACACCCTCCGTTTGAAGCCAAGCTATAAGAACTTTAATATCATGAACTCACAGGACCAGATGGAGGTTTATCGTGAGTTGGAGAAGAAGGGCTATTTGAATTATGCTGAGATTGCTAACGCCTCTACAAGTGGTGTTTATGGTCGTATGTATCAGCTCATCTCTGAGTATGACGCTACTAAGGGACAGTTCGGTCTTGAGAATACACAGAAAGCACGTGACGCTTATCTCCGTGCTGCTGAGTATCGCAATACTGACTGGTTCGACCAGCTTTTCTCAAGTTCAATCATGCACAACCACTCTGTGAGTGCTTCTGGTGGTACAGACAAGGGTCAGTACTATGCTTCACTCTCTGCGATGTATGATCCAGGATGGTATAAGTCAAGCCGTGTTCAGCGTTACACTGGTAACATCAATACGACTTACAATATTAATAAGAAGGTCGGTTTGAACCTTATCGCTAATGCTTCTTATCGTAAGCAGAGAGCTCCAGGTTCGTTGAGCCGTACGATTGACCCATCAACAGGTGCTGTTAGTCGTGCTTTCGATATCAACCCTTACTCTTATTCTTTGAACACTTCACGTACACTCGACCCAACCGAGTCATATACACGTAACTATGCTCCGTTCAACATCTTCAATGAGTTGAACAATAACTACATGGACTTGAATGTACACGACTTCCGTATACAGACAAGTATCGACTATAAGCCAATAACAAAGTTGAAGCTTACTGCTTTGGTAGCTGTTAAGAGTGCTGCTTCAACGATGGAACATGTCGTTCGTGAAAACTCTAATCAGGCTTTGGCTTATCGTGCAATGGGTACAACAACTATCCGCGATGCCAATCCTTATCTTTATACTGATCCTGACAACCCATTTGCTCTTCCAGAGTCAATCCTCAAAGAGGGCGGTATTCTTGACAGAACAGGTAACCACTTCTTTGGTTGGGATACCCGTCTTTCTGCTGCTTACAACGATGTATTCAATGATACACACATCGTGAACCTCTATGCCGGTGTTGAGAGTAATAGCGTTGACCGTAAGGCTACTTTCGACCGCGAGTGGGGTATGATGTTTGATGCTGGTGAGATTGCTAAGCTGAACTATCGTGCATTCAAGATGTTCCAGGAGAAGGGATCTGACTACTATGGCTTGTCAAATACCCACATCCGCAGTCTTGCTTACTTCGGTACAGGTACCTATTCTTATAAGGGTCGCTATCAGATGACTGGTACTTTCCGTTATGAGGGTACTAACTATCTGGGTAAGGCTACATCAGCTCGATGGTTGCCAACCTATAACGTTTCTGGTGCATGGAACGCACATGAGGAAGAATGGTTCAATAAGGTATTTAAGCAGGCGTTGACACATGCTACATTCCGCTTGAGCTACTCACTTACTGGTGACCGTCCTCCTGTAACTAACTCATTGCCAATCTTCACAGCAACAGTGCCTTGGCGTCCATTTACTTCTATTCAGGAGACGGGTTACGATGAGCAGTTCGGTAATAAGAACCTTACCTACGAGAAGAAACGTGAGTTCAACCTTGGTTTCGACTTTGGATTCCTTGACAACCGAATCAATCTTACAACTGATTTCTACTGGCGTCGCAATAGTGACCTTATTGGTTACGTGAACCATCCGCAGTTGGGTTCTTATAACCTTGCTAACGTTGCTTCAATGAAGTCTAATGGTATGGAGCTTTCATTGAATACACATAACATCAAGACAAAGGACTTCAGTTGGGAATCTAACTTTATCTTCTCATGGACACACAATGAGATTACAAGTCTCTTCACCCATGCACGTGTTATCGACCTCGTACAGGGAACTGGTTATAGTCTTGTAGGTTATCCTGTAAACTCTATCTTCAGCATCCCATTTGCTGGACTCAATGGTGAGGGTTTGCCTACATTCATGAACGAGGATGGTAGAAGAACTATCTCTGGTCTTAACCTTCAGGAGCGTGATCAGGAGAAGATTAAGTATTTGAAGTTCGAAGGTCCTGCCGACCCAACTACAACGGGTTCATTCGGTAACGTCTTCCGTTATAAGAACTGGGACCTCAACGTATTCGTTACTTATAGCTTTGGCAATAAGGTTCGTTTGAACCCTGTCTTCAGTAACCGCTATGACGATATGGATGCTTTGCCTAAGGAGTACCGAAATCGTGGGGCATACAGTGGTGAGCATGCTCTGACTAATATCCCTGTAATTGCTTCACGTCGTCAGAACCGCAACAATTCACAGTTGGATGTAGCTTACAATGCTTATAACTATTCTGATGTTCGTATCGCAAAGGGTGACTTCATTCGTATGAAGGAAATCTCATTGGGTTACACTTTCCCTGCAGCAATGATTAGAACTATTGGCGTTAGCAGTTTAGCTTTGAAGCTTCAGGCAACTAACCTCTTCCTCTTCTATTCAGATAAGAAGCTGAACGGTCAGGATCCAGAGTTCTTCAATACAGGTGGTGTGGCTGCGCCAGTTCCAAAGCAGTTCACCATGACATTGAGATTAGGTCTTTAATATTTTAACGGAGGCTTCATATTCAGCTGAGAATATCCAAATGTTGATAGTAACTTTGGAGTTCCTAACAAGGCGAATGGTTGTAAGATGATACAGCCATTAGACAATAAAGAGATGCTGAATCAGAACCAGAAGTAATTTAATATAGAACGAATATGAAAATTAAGAATATCATATATAAGGGCAGCTTGATGCTTGCATCTGTAGCGATACTTGCATCTTGTTCTGACCAATTGGATACGTTGCCAGACAACCGTACGACTTTGGACACACCAAAGAAGATTGCGGGTCTGCTTGTGACAGCCTATCCTGACCGTACACCGACGCTCTTTAACGAGTGGATGTCTGACAATACCGATTACATGGGAGCACAGAATAGCCAGGGTAATCGTGGTGGTGATCAGTACTTCTTCTGGCAAGAGCAGACAGAGGGTGGTAATGACTCTCCTGAGATGGTGTGGATGCTTTATTATGAGGGTGTCTATAAGGCTAATGAAGCTTTGGCTGCTATTGATGATCAGGGTGGTCCAAAGAACGATATACTTCGTAATTCAAAGGGTGAGGCTTTGCTCATTCGTGCCTATGACCACTTTATCCTTGCTAACGAATTCTGCCGTCCTTATAATGGCAAGACCAGTACAAAGGATGCTGGACTCTATTATGCAACAGGAATTGCAGACTTCTCTGCGGCTGCAGAACAGAGTAATCGTGGTACTGTAGCTGATGTCTATGAAAAGATTGCTGCTGATATTGAGGCTGGTATCCCATTGCTTAACGATACCTATGAGGTACCAAAGTATCACTTCAACAAGCAGGCTGCTTATGCTTTTGCAACCCGTTTCTACCTCTATTATGAGAAGTGGGAGAAGGCAAAGGAATATGCTGATAAGCTCTTAGGTAGTAATCCTGCTGCTTCTTTGCGTGACTATAGAGCATTGCAGGCTATGCCACTGAGTAAATCAGATCAGGCAGTAAAGAGTGCTGAGGCTTATTGTAGTGCTTCTGCAGACTGTAACCTCCTTGTTCAGACCAGTGTCAGCAATGCTGGTATGGCTCTTGCACCATGGTTAACCAGTAAGCGTTATACACTCACTAACTACTTGTCAGAGACAGAGTTGTTCCAGAGTAATAACATCTGGGGTACATCGTCAAACCTCATTTGGAAGCCATTTACCGTTAATTCAGGTGAGAGTAACTTCGCTTTATTGATGAAACTTCCACGTGAGTTTGAGGTTCGTAATACGACAACAGGCTCTGGTTATCTCCGCACATTGAACGTTGATTTCACTATGGATGAGGCTTTGCTCAACCGTGCAGAGGCTGAAATCATGCTTGGTCAGAATGATGCTGCTTGTGCAGATATGACTATTTGGATGAAGAACTTCTTCAATACCAATGTGACCCTTACCCCAACAAGTGTACAAACTTACTTCAAGACAGTTCCATATGCATACGCTGATGCTGCTAAGATGATACCAAGTTTCAAGAAGCACATCAGCCCTCGCTTCACAATTGACGTTGAAGGCTCAGTGCAGGAGTCACTCTTACAGTGCTTGCTGAACTTCCGTCGTATCGAGACAGTACATCAGGGAATGCGTTGGATGGATATCAGACGTTACAATATCGAGATTCCACGTCGTTTGATTGGTGCTAATGGTAGACCTTCAAAGAACCTTGATTGGTTGGAGAAGGACGACCCTCGTCAGGTGGTACAGATTCCACAGAGTATTCGTGAGGCTGGTGTTGCAGGCAACCCAGCCAAGGCTCTTGTAGCAGGTGCGAAGCTCGTTGACCTTTCTCAGTACAAATTGCCAGTACTTTCAGCGGTCAATCAGTATTCTGCTCCAGTAAGTGCACACTCTTTTTAATAGCTAATTAAAGGATTAAGAAATGAAGAAAAACATATTAGCTTTATCGCTATTGGCGGCAGTGGCAGCAGGCTTCACTGCTTGTTCAGACGATAATTTGTCAAGCGAGAGCGTTATCAAGCCTTCTAAGACGGCAAACACAGTCTTTGACAAGTGGCTGTACAAGAACTTCGTAGTACCTTATAACATTCAAATACAGTGGCGTTATGAGGACAATGAGTCAGACATGTCTTACTATGATGTACCAGCCGATTCAGCTCAGTCAGTGGAGTTAGCGCATATTGTGAAGTACACTTGTGTTGAGGCTTATACCGAAGCAGCAGGTATTGATTTCACACGTCGCTTCTTCCCAAAGCTCTTCAGCTTCTTGGGTGAGTTCGAGTATGGAAACAATGGTAGTATAAAACTCGGTACTGCTGAGGGTGGAAAGAAGATTCGTCTCTTGGGTGTTAACCATCTTGATAAAGTCAAGAACAATCGTACCGCTTTGGATGAATATTATCTTAAGACGATTCACCACGAGTTTGTTCACATCGTGAACCAGACTAAGGACTACCCACGTGAGTTTGGTAAGATAACACCAACAGGTTATGTTAATGATTCGTGGCTTTCTGAGAAGTATGGAACAGGCTATGAGAAGCGTGGTTTCGTTACAGCCTACTCACAGAAGGAAGAACGTGAGGATTTTGCTGAGGTGGTAAGTACTTACATTATTTCTACCGATGCACAATGGAACGCTATCCTCAAGAAAGCAACCATTGTGGATGCTAATGGTGCAGAAGCAAAAGATCAGCCAGGTGTAACAGCTATTGAGAAGAAGCTCGAGATTGCTAAACGTTACTATAAAGAGACCTTTAATGTCGACCTTGATAAGGTGCGTGATACTGTCATTGAGCGTGAGAACAACGTTGTTAGTGGCAGTTATAATCTGACAAATCTTAATTATTAAGAAAGGATCATTATATGAAAGCAAATAAATTATTTATATATCTCCTACTTGCCTTGCCAGCTCTTTTCCTTCAGTCATGCCAGACAGAAGAAGAGAATGTCTTTGGAAAGCCTTACTCTGAGCGTATGGACGAATTCCTTCAGAAGGCACAGGAAACGTTGGTTGCATCGCAATATGGCTGGGCTTTAGACTATTATCCACAGAGAAACCAGGCTTATGGTGGCGTGGCTTATACTATCAAGTTCACCCGTGACAATGCGATTGTACGCTACGAGAACAATCCTGATGATGGCGAAGTAAAGTCATTGTATAAGATGAAGGAAGACGACGGACCCGTTTTGTCGTTTGATACGTACAACACTTTCCTCCACATTTATGCTACTCCAAAGAATGGTGAGTATCTCGGTAAGGAAGGCGACTTCGAGTTTGTTATTGATAGTATTGGTGCTGACCGCATCAAGATTCACGGCAAGCGTTCGTTGAATACTATGTATCTCAATAAACTCTCTGGCGAAGCTTCAGAATATATAGAGAAGGTAACAGAACTTACCAACCTCTTTGTTTTCTCTGATGTAGCTCTTAATATTGGTGGAAAGCCTTACACACTCGTTGTCACCGATAAGAACAATCGTCAGTTGGCTATCTATGATGGTAATAATCTTGTTGCTGAGTCTGCTTACGCCTTTACTGATAAGGGAATCCGTTTGTATGAGCCTATTATGTTGAATGGCGTACAGTTGTACGACTTAACATTTGATAAGGCTACTGCTAAGTTCACTGGAACAGGCGTAGAGTCTACTGCTTCAAACGTTGATGTTAACCTCATTGCGAATATGATAGGTGCTATCAACGCTTCTAATGGTGAAAAGACTATCACTAAGACCATTCCATATCTTAACAAACTCGACATCACTTGTGATGCATCATGGGTTCACCTCTCTAAGGATGGCGATAAGCTCACTATTAAGGTCGATGCTAACCCAATTGCAACGAATGCACGTGCTGCAAAACTTAAGATTTCAAATGGTATAAAAGAGGCACAGGTTCAGATTATGCAGTTCGACCTTTCTGCACTCATGGGTACTTATGAGCTCACGATGACCTCATATGTATCAAAGGATGGAAAGAAAGGCTTCTTTGAGAATACACGTACAGCACGATTGAGATATGCAGGCTCTGGTGCGAACCGCAAGTTCTACCTCAATGTTCATAGTGATTATGGTTCAGACTATGTATTCCCATTGACCTACGTGGCTTCTGCCAATGCGTTCTTGATGCAGGGTGGACAGAAGGTGATAACCCTACAGGGTCAAAGCATAACCTATTACATCGGTAATGCCTTTAATATTGATGAGAAGAGTGGTACAGGTACAGGCACGGGCGCTTATAACCTCATTACCTTCACCGTTGCAGACAATGGCGATATCAGTGCGTCACTCTGTGGACCATTGTTCAGCATCTCTAATGGACAGGTACAGTATACTGGTTTGACTACTGAGCGTATCATGCTCTGGGCTTACACTGGCGAACCATTTACCTCTCAAAACCTTGCTGGTTGGTGGGATTACTGGATTAACCCAGTAATGACCAAGAAGGCTACCGCTTCACCTGCCAAGCCTTCTATCTTGACAGAGGAGTCGTTAGAAAATACTGAGTCAGTATTGATGCCACAGTATCTACCAAACCGTGTTGCACGCTTCGATGTAGACTGGAACTCATTCCTCACAACATCTACAGCGTCTCAAGTAAAACTAAACAAGTAAGTGTTTTATGAAAAAGATATTTAATATTTGTCTTCTCCTTGCTGTTACTGCAGGTTTCGTTGCCTGTAGTGACGACAACGATGCAGGTAGTAGTTACTTGCGTGAGAACACTGTGAAGATAGTAAGCTCAAATCTCTTCTTCAATGCCGCAGCACAGAAGGGTGGTGTGAAGTTTACCGCACCAGCTGGCTCATCAGTATCAGTCAGTGATTCATGGGCAACAGCTCAGTTGCAGAATGACTCTGTTATTGTTAGCGTAACCAATAACCCGGGTGTTGATAGTCGTTCTGCTGTGTTGACAATCAAGAATGGTAAGGATTCTACTAATCTGCCAATCTTGCAGGCTGGTGCTCTTTTCAAGTACAAAGGTGCTAAGTATTACGCTGTGAGTGATAAGGATACAACCCTCACTCTACCTTATACTGCATTAGGTGCTGAGCCTTCTATGGAGCTTGCTGATGCTGCCGATGCTTCTGGTGTGACATCAATTGAGAATAAGGACTCTGCTTTCGTGGCACATATCGGAGCTAACACAACAGGTGAGATTCGTACTTTCTCACTCGTTTTGAAGAACCAAGAGAATCGTGATACTATCACTGTAACGCAGGGTGGTATTGACGATCTCGCAGGTAAGACCTATAGTCTCTATGGTTATGACCTTCTTAAGATGACCTCATCTACAACTGATATTAACACATTGGTTACGCAGATTGTTGGTACACTTGAGAAGAAATCTGATACCGAGTTGACCTTTAATTCAAGTGACACGGGTATGAAGATGACGCTTACCTTTGACCCTGCTAACGTGTCATTGACATTGAAGGGTGGCGAGTATGTTCTTTCAAAGAGAGTGAATGATACCACTTATTTCTACAGAACTGCTATTTGGGACATCAATCATTATGGTGCATTCATGAAGCTAATTCGTCAGCAGACTGAAGCACATAATGCTGGTCAGGTGAGTGATGCTGATTTTGCTAAATTCCAGAAGGTTGTTCCTGGTATTTATAACTATTATGCGTCAAATCAGTTGACAATGACAGCAAGAATGTCTTACTCTAAGGCGGATAAAATGGTTGCTGGTATTCTTGAGGATAGTGGTAAGAATGCCGCTTACATAAAGAGCTTAACGTATTTAGGACCTTTAGGTTTCCCTCTTAATTCATTTAATGGAAACGTCTTCGCAATCTATAAGTATAACCAGCAAGGAACCCAGTTATACCTTAATGGTCCTCTGTTCTTGCTTCAGCCTGTGATGCTTTTCCACCCTTTAAGCACAAATGCTAAGCCTGCTGCGTTCATGCAGAAGAGATAATGAAAGGTTTGAGAAGGTTTTAAGTGGACTCTTGTAAGTAGACGGAGTACACAAGTAAACGAGTTGACAAGTTAATTGTTTTGAGGGGTATGGCTCCTTGGGATAATTAACTTGTCAACTCTTTTTTGTGGTTTTGCATTCCTTGATGGAGACAGGGTAATGGGAGACATGAGACAGGGTAATAAGAGACATGGTAACAGAGTAATGGGAGACATGAGACAGAGTAATAAGAGACATGGTAACAGGGTAATGGGAGACATGAGACAGAGTAATAAGAGACATGGTAACAGAGTAATGGAAGATATGGTACAGGGTAATAAGAGACATGGTAACAGGGTAATAAGAGGCTCTTCCGAAGTATGGAGGATAAATTAAAAGGCTTATATAATAGGCACACGGAGTCACGGAGAAGACGGAGGTAAACGCAATGTCACGGAGGTACCGACGGCACAAAGAGTGACGGAGGCGTAGCGTACAGATTCTTGATAACTATTTTGGGATAAACGTTTTGTGTATAAATTACTAATAGAAATGGCAAATATGCTCCGTCGCTCTATGCACCGACGGTGCCTCCGTGACTACCATTACTTTGTTTTATAATTCTCTGTCCTCTCCTTTTCTCCGTGTGACATTACGTCAAAGCGCATTACACCAAATTTATGAATACTCAAAAGAAGGGTCTGAAATTTATTTACAATGATTTCGCTTTCAAGGCTTAAAATCGGTATGAAAAACGTGTGTTTTACAGCCTTTGTAAGTTTCCTATAATCAGACTGTTACAAAGTTGGTTGATAAAAGGTGCTTAATTGGGTTCTTAAAGGGCGTCTTTAAGAGGTCAAAAGGGCGTCTCTTGGAAGCCAATTAGGCGTCTTTTAGAAGCCAAAAGAGCATCTTTTGAAATGGAGGTAGTGAAATTTTATTACAAAAGAAGAGTAAAGGGGGGATTGCCCCAGCTCCCATTGAGTTAATAATTAATCTCAATGGAAGCTGGATAAACTCTGTAAGGATCGAAATACTCGGTACAGCTATTAATCATGTCTTGGAGATTTGCCTTCACATTCTTTCGATAGAGCTCTTTTCCGTTGACGATAACTGTCACAGGCTTGTTCATGTCTATGAGTTCGCTATTCAGATAAATACGTAGTCTACCGCCCTTTGTATTTGTGTAGCTGCGGTTAAATCTCATTTCAATACCCCAATGCTTGTCTCTCTCAACAGCGGTATATTCCACCTCTTTGATATTAATCTTCACTACATTGTTGTGGATATTCATGTCATAGTAAGTGCGATTCTGCGTAGGAGAGCTTAACACTTGTAGGTTGTAGAAGCCCGAACGATGCCGACCATCCATCTCATAATCTTCCCAAAGAACCGTCTTTGGATAGGGATTACGAACGAAATTCTTAAGCCATGGAGTAGTGAGGTCGTATTTAATATGATGCTGCATATCGGGCAAGAGGTTGATGCGATGAACAAAGAGTGGACGTTTGTCGGCATCAAGCGGGCGTGCCAACTGAGCAGAATCAAAGGCAATCTGCGTATAGTAAGTTAGAATATTGCGGTAGAAACCAGTGTCATCCGCTCCTGTGAGGAATGAGAAACCAATGTTAGCACAGTTTTCTATGGGTGCATTTTTCAAGGGTTCGCCACCAGCCATTGGACCAGCTGCAGCCCAATAGTCAGCGTAGAAAGAGGCAAGACGCTGACTACCATAGCCACCTTCAGATATACCAAAGACATAGAGGCGGTTGGCATCAACATTACCCTCGACAAGTGCTTGTCGGATAAGCTTCTCCCAAGCAAACTGCTTTGCTACTTGCCACCAGCGATAGTAGTCGCCTTCGTTAGGAATCTGTGGAATGAAATAGAGTGAAGGACCATCTTGGAATCTGTTTCCTAAGATAAGTCCGGTCGCCCATTCTTGTTCCTTTGGTCCAGAACCATGCAGGTAAAGGAACAACGGAAGTTTGCCTGCTGCGCTTCCCTTTACACCATAGTAGTAAGGCATGACGGCATTCTTTTCCAATGTTTCAGGTAAATTCCACGATGCTTTCAAGCCCTTCTGTAAGTCTTCAGGCTTTGCGAGCTTCTGTTCATTTAGTTCGTGATTCGCCTCACACCATGCATCCCATACCATCTTTTGGTTTTGAGCGATATCTTTGTTCTTTATCAGTTGCTGTATATCCGTAGTATAAGTCTTGTTACGTTGAAAGGCATCCTTGCTTTTCTGTTCTTCATTCTGCTTCTTTTTAAGCGTTTGAAGAAAGTAGTTTTTCACTTTCTCCTGCATATTACTTCCCTGTGCGTGAGCGTTGTTGGTGATAGCAGAGAGTGCGAGCGTCAAGCCCACAGCTGCGATAAAGTTCTTGATAGGTTTCATTATCAGTATTTATTTATTTGGGTTTACCCTTCTTTGAATGATTTAGGGTTGCAGACAAAGGTAAGCATTTTTAGAGAACTGTGCAAGAGTTGCAGCCTCACCCCCAGCCCCTCTCCAAGAGGGAAGAAGAAGCCTCACCCCCAACCCCTCTCCGAATGGAGAGGGGAGTAGTCACCGATATAGCCTACAAGATGGATTGGTATTATAGATTTGTATAATACCTTTTAATATCTTCTATAGGGATATCACGGTAATCACTCCCCTCTCCATTCGGAGAGGGGCTGGGGGTGAGGCTTTATTAGAATCCGCCACCCATTGGTGGACCACCTGCAGGACGACCACCGCCAAAGCCTTTCTTTCCACCTTCACGTGGACCCATTCCAGGACCATTGCGGTCGAAGTCTGGACTATCCTTTGGTTTAGGCATAGCGTTCTTACCACCAAAGAGGTTCAGACGGTAGGTAGCACGCAGCATGATATAGCTGTTAATACTATTGTATTCAGTATCTGTACGGCTCATAGAGTTGATGACACGTGAGAGGTTGCTCTGCTGACGTAAGATGTCATAGAACTGCAAACTGAAGGTCAGTGCATTACCTTTCAACATACTCTGTGAAATTTGCGCATTCCAAAGTAGCTCATTGGTGTTCAATGAAGCATCGCTATATCCACGACGACTGTTCTGGTGAAGGTCGGTCGAGATGCTCATGTTCCAAGGGAGGTTAAGACTCAACGTACCACCATATGCAAACTGCCATGTACGTAGATTGCTCATACTCTGAAGATTATTCTTCGTGTTCGTATAATCTACTGAACCGTCTAACTCCAATTCTAACCAAGAGGTGCGATAGCTGGCAGCGAGTCGTTCTCCTAAGGTCAATGACTTCGTTATATTCTTCTCTAAGTTGCTTGTTCTGTTAAGCTGCAGATAGCTGACGTAACGATTGAAGTTAGCACGCGTAAAGGTGTGGAGATTCCATACGCCAGCAGAGTCGATACTTGTGTTATACATTAATCCTGCATCAGCATCCCAGTTACCATTTACGTTCACTGGTCGTATCGTACGTGCACCTGTAATCGCATCGTAGGTCACACTGTTACCAATCGCATTTCGTGTCGTTGAGAAGTTCGCGAAAGTCATCAGCGCCTGTGAATGACTCTGCTTGTACGTGTTATAGAACAAGCGGAAGTTATTGGTGAAGGCTGGCTTCAAACCAGGGTTACCAACTGAAATATTCTGTGGGTCAGTGTTGTCGACGATACTTAACAGCTGACTCATCGTAGGTTGAGTGATAGTACCCTTATAATTGATACGCAGATTGCTCTGCTCGCTGAATTTATAACGGAAGTCGAAAGTAGGACTCCAGTTGAATACAGTGCGTGCTGTGTCAACGTGTACACCGAGGTAATCCTGCATGTAAGTAGAGTGTTGTGGCTGGAACATCACACCCACGTTCATCTTCCACTTATCACGAATCATTCGCATCATCACCTGCATGTCGTGTGTGTAGGTGCGATACTCAGAGTAACGACTCAAGTTATCATCGAGATAGCTTGCCATAGGGTTGGTCAGCAGTCCGAGATAATTGTCCCATGAACGGTAAGCAGGCTGCAGACTACCGAATGTTCCTGATGGCATAGCAGAGAGATCATAGGTGTCACGGTCGCTCTTTGAGAAGCCATACTTAAACTGATAGCTGAACTGCAGGTAAGTCTTGCGGGCTATTGGCTCGCTATAAGTTGCCTGCAAAGCATAGTCCCAACTCTTTGTTGGCATAAGGTTGTAACGATAGGCACGATAAGTAGAGTCGTTTCCGAGTGCATCTTGCAACTGGAAATACTGAATATCTTGCGTTGAGAAGGTCTTTGAATCCGAATCACTATAGTTACCATCTACGCGCAAAGTAACGTTTCTTCCGTTGCTTGAAAGCTTGCGATTCACCTGCAGCATAGCACCCAAAGCGGTTGTATTGCCATAGCTTATGGTCATATTACGCTGTGTATTCACCATCGTTCCCAATGCTTTCAGCTGTGCGATAGAGGCTGCTGATAATGGATCATCCACTGTTTCGTATGGGTCAGCGTTATAGGCAGCAGAAGAACTAACCACCTGTCCGTCGTTCTTAGTGAGTCTGAAGTTTGGTCGGAACATAATATTCCATACAGAGTCAGGTCGCCATTCCAAGCGGAAACGGCCGTCCCAAGAGTTCGTTCTGGTGTATTCTTGTGAAAGACGGTTGGCAAATGAGCCCTGACTTGCTACGAAGTTCTCACTTGATACACGTGTGTTCAAATCGCCATTAGAGTGATTCCAACGCACACTACCATCCCACTGCAGGGTGTTTCCATTGTCATAATTCATGTTCAGACCCACCATCTTGGTCGCATTCAATCCCTGTCTTACGCCACCGAAACCGCCACGTGGACCACCACCGAAGCCCATGTCGTTGACATTATTGGCTGATGCAAAGCCCATCATACGGAACTTATTGTTGAAATAAGCGCCCATCGCCTTCTCTGAATAGCGGTTATGCGTACCGATACCGAGGTCAATATTAGAGAATAAACCCTTGTTCATCCCCGACTTTATACCAAAGTCGAGAACAGTTGACTCGTTACCATCATCGATACCCGTCACACGACTCAAGTCACTCTTTTGGTCGTAAGCCTTAATAGTTTGTACGATAGATGTAGGGAGATTCTTCATCGCGGTCTTGGTATCGCCCACCATGAACTCCTTTCCATCAACAAGAATCTTCTTAACTTCCTTACCATTAATCTTAATGGTTCCATCACTCGACACTTCCGCACCAGGTAATCTCTTTACAAGAGCCTCAATCGTCGAACCTTCTGGTACACGATAAGCCGAAGCATTGTACTGGAAAGTGTCGGCCTTTACGACAACTTTCGGTGCACTTGCCACAACTTTCACCTCTTTCAAAGTGCGTGAGTCTACTTGGAAGTCTAACTGACCCACTGATACGTCTTGCTCATTGGCAATGGTAATGTTCTGAAAAATAGTCTTGTAACCTACATAAGACGCTTTTAAAATGAATCGTCCATTACTCGGAGCCGTAATCTTAAAGCTTCCTGCCTCGTCTGAAGTGGCACCAACAACATAGCTACTGTCCTGCTTCAACAGCTGAACAACAGCAAATGGTACCTTCTCTTTTAACTCTCCATCGTAGAGTGATCCCGTAATTGTTCGGTTCTGTGCCAGCATCGATATAGAGCCAGTCAGCAGAAGAACAAATGTCAACAGTCTTTTTACCATAAGTTTATTGTTAATTTCTAAATCTTGTCGTTGAACGATATATATGACGACAAGAATGTGATAAGGTTTAATGCAGGTTAATATTTTATTGAAAAAAGATTTCAAGATGCTTATATATAAGAGTTGTTTAAAGTCTAAGGAAGAATGCTATTGGTTCTTTTGTGGTGTTGAAGGCATTTGATAGTAAACAACTTGCAAACACTGCACACGGAGTAAGTGATGTGCGCAAAAACATTGGTTTGAGTATTAAAGTGTGTGAAATAAGTATGTAATTCTATGTTTGAGTAAAAAGAAAAGGCGTATTTTTGTATTGAATATTAAAGGAGAAAGCTTATGAGACAGAATATTATTATATCAAAACAGTTCAAGAGTGAATTGGCAACAGCCATCTCAGAATGTGAGAAGGATAAGATCTTTGTACTCGTTGATGAAACGACACGTGAGATGTGTTGGGAACTTATCAAGGACTATTTCTGTCTGAAGCAGGTACAAGTAATAACGATTGGTACGACTGATAGCAGTAAGACGCTTGACACATTGGCTTCTGTATGGGAAGCATTGCAGCAGGGAGGAGCCACACGCCACTCACTGTTGATAAACCTTGGTGGTGGTATGGTGACCGATCTTGGTGGTTTTGCTGCTTCAACTTTCAAGCGTGGAATTAACTTTATTAATATTCCAACCACGTTGCTTGCGATGGTAGATGCCAGTGTGGGCGGTAAGACGGGTGTGAACTTCGGAGGATTGAAGAATGAGATTGGCGTGTTTAGTGAGGCTGATGTCGTTCTCCTAAATACCGAATGGCTTAAAACACTCGATACGGCAAACATCCGTAGCGGTTATGCTGAGATGTTGAAACATGGTTTGATAGCTGATGAAGCCATGTGGGCAGAGCTGATAAACTTCAATCTTGCTCAGTTAGACTTACAGCAGTTGAGCGAAATGCTTGGTAAGAGTGTGCGTGTAAAGGAGTGTATTGTTCAGGAAGATCCACATGAAAAGGGTATTAGAAAGGCATTAAATCTCGGACATACCTTTGGTCATGCGTTTGAGTCATGGTCATTAGAAAAGAGTCCAATTCTTCATGGTTATGCAGTGGCTTTCGGTTTGATAGCTGAGCTTTATCTGTCTGTTGTGAAGACTGGCTTCCCAACGGAACGTATGCGTCAGACGGTCAACTTCATTCGTGAGTATTATGGCACATTACCTATTACATGTAATGATTATCCTAAACTCATTGAGTTCATGCATCATGATAAAAAGAATCGTGGTAATGAAATCAATGTTACGCTCTTAGGTGGTATTGGTGATGTCCGTATCAACCAGTCTGTCAGTGAGGATGAAGTTAAGGAAGCCCTTGACTTTGTGCGTGAGGGGTAAGTAAAGGGTATTGGGCTAATAAGGCTAATAAGGCTAATAAGACTAATAAGGCTAATAAGACTAATAAGGCTTAAGCCTAATCACCAATCTTATCCTATTAGCACTCCCCTCCTTTGGAGGGGTCGGGGGAGGTTTTTTACACCCCCTCTTCCTCAGCTTTCTCCAACTCACTCTTTGGTTGTTGTTGTGGCTGGTCGCTTGGTGTATCAAGTTGTGTAGCCTTACTGATTCGCATGCGGCTCATATTATCGATGGTTACATCCAATGGAACATACTCATCGCTCTTTGGATCAGGTGAACCCACACTTGCACCAAAGTAGAGTTTGTTACCCTCTGCACGGTCGAACATGAAACCAATCAGTGCACCATCCTTACCATATTGGTTATCAGTGTATTCTCTGAAATCATCTTTCGTAAGTGTACGCTCATAGAAAGATGAACCATCATGACGGAGAATCTGTACATGGAACTTGTTATCGTAGTATTTACGTCCGTCTTCATCGCTGACAATTGACAATGACTTGTCTGCAAAGCGGTGGATACGAATCGTATAGGTACTACCCATCCATTCTATCTTCTTCTCATATTTGAAGTCGGTCATTGGCTGTGGACCGCTTGGTACCTTTGGTTTAGGTGCTATCTTGGTGATAATATCGTTTGATTTCTTTTCTTGCTTGCAGGCTGTGATACCAAAAAGTATCAAGCCCAAGCTTAATAATTGAAATATCTTTCTTGTCATAATGCGTAATTCTTGTACGCAAAAGTACGTATTTTCTTTGAACCCTGCAAGAATGAAGTGTAAAAGATAGCTTTTCAAGTGGGGTAACGATACCAGATTATAAGGATACGGATAGGATATAAATAGGAAGATTCTCTATTTCCTGAAATCGCTAATCAAACATGATTCTCTCATTAGTATGCTCAGCATAAAGTCACTATTAAAATGGTGTTGACCCTGCGCACCAATGGTGCGGACGCTCCGCACCGTTGGTGTTAGGCGTTAACACGTAGCTTATCGATGCTAATGAGTAAGGATGAAAATGCTGGACATAAAAAAAGGATGCACGAAATGTGCATCCTAAAGAGATTCTATTGAGAAACAACCTGTTACACAATGAGTGAAAAGACTTCCTTAGGCGTCTTTGATGCACTCCTTTAGTAAATTGATAAACTTCTCTTCGCCCAGTCCTGAACGCTCAGAAGCGGTGCGGACAGTAGCTTTTTTGAGAATCAACTTACCCAATGGTGTGTTTAGCATTTTGAAAGATGGATAGCGAGAAGCGAGTTCTTTCTTCAGATTTGGATAAGCTGTAAAGAGGTCTTTCAGACGTGTGTCTGGTGTTATCTCAATAGGAGTGTCTGATTGTGCAGCAGACGCTTCGTCGTCTTCATTGTCAGAAGGAGTAGTGTTCGCAGCACTTTCCTCTTCTTTTCCAGCCCATGTCAGCAAGGTCTGTGAACCTGTCAACTCACGGATATGTGTGCAATCCTGCATCATCTCGAGTACACCACGGAAGCGGCCTTCTGCATCGCGCACAGCAAAGTAAACGATGTAGATAAATACTTCTGGCTTGTTAATCCAGAATTCAGCTTTATCTTGTTCGCCACTACGGAATTTCTCTACGATTTCCTCAACGATGTGTACACTCTTACGTGGGTGACAGTTAGACACCTGTCGTCCGATAACATTCTTCGATCTTGGGAAGATACGATGGTCGGTATCTGAATAGAACTTCACCAACTCGTTCTCGTCTACGAAAGAGATGTCTACTGGCAGATGCTTATAAATAAGGTTTATCTGCTCTAAGGTCAGCTTACCTGTTGCCACATCCAACTCCTGCTGTGGACCTGCAGAGTAGCCATACTTGCTGAGCAATGCCTGCAGGTCTTCTGCAAAGCCCTTTTGAGGTGTTGAGTGTTGAGTGTTGGGTGTTGATGGAGAGTCTACTTTGAAGAAGGCAAAACCAATCTCTTGGTCGCCCGACTTCATATCCTCAAACTCCTCTGCCGAGATAAGAGCGTATGAAGTAGGGTAGAGGATAGTCTCCTCCTTTTCCATCAAGTCGCGTGCATAGGCGATAAGCTCATTTTGTTTAGCGATGAAAGCTTCATCTTCGCCAGCCTCTAAGAGTCGGAGTGAATCCTTAATCTCATCACGAACGATGTCGTCAAAGTTCCACATTGTTGTCGTTGGGCGGTCAAATCCTTTCTTCTCCAAAAGTGGATAGAGCTGATTCTGCTTACGGTGATAGTGGATAGGATACTGACGAATCTGGTCGTAGAGTTCTAACCACTGGTTTTTAATGACAGGATATTGTACAAGATCCTCGACCGCAAGGAGCAGTCTTCGCATCTCGTCATTCTCTTTATAATAATGTGAGAGTGGGTGATCCTCTGGTACATCAGGGCGGCTGTAGTCCATGAAACCTTCAACGAGCTCAATAATCTTGCGCATGTCTGCACGGATACACTCGTCGTCCTCACGCGACTTCATGTTCTGTTCGATGAAGGCAAGGTGATAAGGGCGAATCTTTCCTATCTTCGTCTTCATCACTTCGCGTGCCTCTTCTAATGAGAGCTGTCCTGTTTCATACTTTTCTTCAAGCTCAAGCATTGCCTGCATTTTCTCCATCTCAATTGCTGGGAGAAAGTCTTTCATCTTATTTGCCATAACTTTGTTACTGATTTTTATTATTTCTAATGCAAAGATACTGAGTTGTTGGGAAATACAAAGATAACATATGTTACCTTATTTAGTTAAATAATGATAATTTGTTATTTGGATTTATGTAATGGTTTGAATGATTAATGTTTTACCTTCTATTATTTCTTTACTTTCCCATAATTTATTATCTTTGCCATAGTTTCGTTGGATAAATTATTTTAGGGATAATTTATGACCTTCTTGTGCATGAGAGAAAAAACCGAAAGCTCGGACTTTATCTATCGTCACAAGAAATAGAAAGTTTGACCTCTTTAGACATTACAACAGATAACGTATAAGAAAAAAGTATGGGACTACAAACAAAACGCCTGCTATTGAGAGCGTGGAAAGAAAGCGATGCTGAAGCATTATACAAATATGCTCGGAATCCAAACGTTGGTCTGATTGCTGGTTGGCTACCGCATACAAGTGTAGAGAACAGTCGTGAGATTATAAAGGTAGCATTCTCTGCTCCTGAAACCTATGCGGTTGTGTTGAAAGAAACAGGTGAAGCTATCGGTTGCGTTGGAATAATGGCTGTAAGAAGTGAAGTCAAAAGCGCAGATATGGCAGACAACGAGTGTGAGATAGGTTATTGGATTGGTGAACCCTATTGGGGACAAGGCTTGATACCTGAAGCCGTAAACGAATTGCTTCGGTATGCGTTTGAGGACTTAGGGAAAACTACAGTTTGGTGTGGGTACTACGATGGCAACGAGAAATCAAAACGAGTACAAGAGAAATGCGGATTCGTTTACAGTCATACAGAAGGCAATAAACCTGTTCCAATGTTAAATGAGGTTCGCACAGAACATTTTACTAAAATCACTTTAGACGATTGGAAGAAACTGCATCGGTAGTTTGAAATAAATTACAAAAGAGGTTATGACAAAAATAAACTTAATAATTATGCTTTTCCTTGTCGTATTTATGATTCACGAATACGAGGAAATTATTATGTTTAGGCGTTGGATTGACAGGAATAGGGGAGAATTGAGAAAACGATTTCCTAAAATCGAGTCGTTCTTTACTCGACATGGAGCTTTCGATTATTCCACTTCCACCTTTGCCGTTGGAACTGCTCACGAGTTCATACTTGTTTCTGTTGTTTCGTTTTGCTCGGTTTGGACAGGTCAATATCAATTGTGGTTTGCTGCATTGACAGGATATTCCGTTCACTTGTTAATGCATATCGTACAGTGGATTGTATATCGAAAGTATGTGCCAGTTATCATTACAAGCCTCCTAACATTACCTTACTGCATCTATTCTTTTGTTGAATTCTCAAAAGTAACAGTTCTATCCTTCTCGCAAATGGTTTTATGGGCAGTTATTGGTATTGTTCTTACCATACTAAGCGTGTTTTCTGCATTCTTCTTTATGGATAGGTTTCAACGTTGGGAAGAAGGTAATAAATAAGAAATAAATGATGGAAGAATATTATAAGATAAACAAAGAAGCGTGGAATGTAAGAACAAGAAATCATTTGTATTCTTCCTCATAAATTTATTATCTTTGCCATAATTTCTATGTAATATTCATAGCATTATGATTAAGTTTTGCAAAAGCATTATGTATAGGGATAATAATTATACCAGAATTGTTGGAAAAGAATATGATAACGAAAACATTGTTTTGCCCTGATATTCTTCTGTAATTCATTAAAAATAGTTGAGAATATGACTTGTAATGTTACAGAAATGTGGATTATAATCAGATTATTTGTAACTTTGCAAACAGATATATCAAAGTTTATAAAGTTATGAAAGGATTAGGAATTAGTGAAAGGAACTGCTATCTGCTTATTAATTGTAGGATAGGATTAAGTCCATCTAAATAAACTTGCTAAGATTATTATGAAGCAAAAGAAACATTATGAAGGATTGACTGACACAGAGGTGTTGAAGAATCGTGAGCAATATGGGGCTAATGTGCTAACACCCCGAGAGAAGGAACCACTATGGAAACAGTTCTTGGAAAAGTTTGAAGACCCACTGATTATTATTCTGCTTATTGCGGGTTTTCTCTCTATTGCTATCTCTTGTTGGGAGTATTGGGGCCTTCATGTTGAAGATGGCGCAGCTGTTTTCTTCGAACCAGTCGGTATATTTCTCGCTATCTTCTTGGCTACGACGATTGCTTTCTTCTTTGAATTAAAAGCGGATAAAGAGTTTGCTATCCTCAATCAAGTGAACGATGAAGAGGAGGTGGAGGTCATCAGAAATGGAAATACAACGACTGTTGCTAAAAAAGATATTGTAGTTGGCGATATTGTTATTATCAATACGGGTGCCGAGATTCCTGCTGACGGTAGGTTGTTGGAGGCAATCTCATTGCATGTTGATGAGTCTACACTGAATGGAGAGAGCGTACCTGCCTATAAATCGGTAAAAGAAGAGGAGTTTGAAAAGGATGCTTCATACGCTACGAACCAGGTGTTACGTGGTACGAAGGTAATGGAGGGGCATGGTATCTTTCAGGTTGAGGCTGTAGGCGATAAGACAGAAAATGGTAAGGTGTTTGAGGCTGCACAAATTGATGATAGCGTTAAAACACCTCTTAGTGAGCAACTTGATGGACTGAGTGTGCTTATTACTAAACTAAGTTACGTCTTTGCAGGACTTATCATTGTAGGTAGATTAATGGTGTTTTTCCATTGGAGTGCTATTGTTTGGACCTTAACCGTTCCTACAATCGTATTTTTTTGGCTTGTTATCACGAAGTTTGATGGTTGGAAATGGTATTCGAAAACAATTAGCACTATAGCGTATTTCTGTATTCTGATGGCGTGTGTGATTGTTTTCCACGATTGCCTCATGCCCGATAAGAGTATGGCAGGATTATTTGCTCATGCACTGAATACAATGATGATTGCCGTTACATTGATTGTTGTTGCGGTACCAGAAGGCCTTCCTATGGCTGTGACGTTGAGCTTGGCTTATAGTATGCGCCGAATGATGAAGACCAATAATCTTGTACGTAAGATGCATGCGTGTGAGACAATGGGGGCTACAACAGTTATCTGTACGGATAAGACGGGTACGCTGACGCAGAATCAGATGCGTATTTATCAAACTCAATTCTATGCTTTAGCTAATCAGACATTAGATGATGGTCTTGCTTCTTGTTTGTTGAAAGAGGGGATAGCTGTCAATTCTACTGCCTCAATAGATTATACGGATGCAAGTAATCCTAAGGTTCTGGGCAATCCTACTGAAGGAGCATTACTACTTTGGTTGAAGGATAATCAGGTTTCTTATCAGGAACTGAGAGAGGCTGTGCAGGTTATTGATGAACTTCCTTTTACTACGGAACGGAAGTATATGGCAGTGCTTGTCAACTCTGCTTTGATGGAGGATAAGCAGATTCTCTATGTGAAGGGTGCGCCAGAGATTGTCTATGGTCTTTGCAAACAAACTGATTGCTATGTGCCGAAAGAGGAGATTGAGCATCAGTTGGAAGGCTATCAGGAGCAGGCTATGCGAACTTTGGGCTTTGCCTATCAGATTGTAGATGGTAAGACAGAGGTCTTTAAGGATGGACGGGTTGTTGCTGATAATCTAACTTTTCAGGGTATTGTCGCAATTAGCGACCCTGTGAGAAGTGATGTGCCTAATGCTGTTCGTGAATGTATGAAGGCGGGTATTGATGTGAAGATTGTTACAGGTGATACCTCAAGGACGGCAAAGGAGATAGGTAGACAAATTGGCTTGTGGACAAGTAATGATACGGATAAGAATATTATAAGTGGTCCTGACTTTGCTGCACTTTCTGATGATGAATTGGATAAGCGGGTGAAGGATCTGAAGATTATCTCTCGTGCTCGTCCGTTAGATAAGAAACGTCTTGTGGAATCATTGCAGCGTTGTAATGAGGTGGTAGCTGTTACGGGAGATGGAACCAACGATGCACCTGCGCTACAAGCGGCTCATGTGGGACTTTCTATGGGTGATGGTACTTCTGTTGCTAAGGAGGCTTCGGATATTACGATTATCGATAATTCTTTTAGTAGTATTGGTAAGGCTGTGATGTGGGGACGTTCGCTTTATCACAATATACAACGTTTCTTACTCTTTCAGCTAACTGTCAATGTTGCGGCTTGTTTCCTCGTACTTGCTGGTGCGTTTATGGGTACGGAGTCTCCGCTGACGGTAACGCAGATGCTGTGGGTAAATCTTATTATGGATACCTTTGCTGCAATGGCGTTGGCTTCTTTACCTCCGTCAGAGAAGGTGATGAAGGATAGTCCACGTGATAGGAATGCCTTTATTATCAATCGTTCTATGGGCTGGAATATCATTGGTGTGGGTGGTTTCTTCTTTGTGTTGCTGTTGGTATTGCTTTATATCTTCGAACATGCTGATATTACTGCATTGAGAGATATTCTTCATTTGCAGCTTGGTGAGGTTAATGGACTTAGCCCATATGAGCTGACTTTGATTTTTACTATCTTTGTGATGACGCATTTCTTCTATCTGTTCAATGCGCGTGCTTTTGAAACTGGACGTAGTGCGCTTCATTTTAAGGGGTGTCGTGGATTGCTCTTTATTATCTCAATTATCTTCATTGGACAGATTGCGATGGTGGAACTTCCTATTCTGCAGAAGTTCTTTAATATCGTTAAGGGTGGTCTATTTTTTGAAGATTGGGCTATCATCTTGATTGGTTCCTCTTTAGTCTTATGGGTTAGAGAGGCTTGGCATTTGATAAAATCGTCTAAAGAATAACTGAATGGGGGATGCCCCCTTTTGTGTGTGATTGAACATTTTGGTGGAATTGCCGATGGTGCTGTGATTACAGAAAGTTTTATCGTGGATTGATATATATAATAAGGTGTAATGAGGTTTATTCCCTCTCTAACGAAGAAAAAACACTTTTTTGATAAAATTTTCCCCAAAAACATTTGGAGGTTATACGGAAAGTTTATAACTTTGCATTCGCTTTACAAAACAAGCCACTTGGCAAGTTACTTAAAGCAGTAAAGAAAGAGTTCTTTGAAAAGATTTACATAAACAGAGAAGTAGTACAAGAAGCGTCTGTTTGNTTTTATATCAAATGGNTGGGTAAAAGNAACGAACCNATCAATTCATTGTCCNTGCTTTTGAGNCACNGNCTCAAAANAATTANGGAACAANAGAAAAGGTGCTTTTTACTTGATACTTTTAGGATAAGCGTTCTGAAACAGAGATTACTCGGTGNAGNGTTTGGGTTAAGNTGGTATTCATTATCANTTATCACCCATCACTTATCACCAAAACATATTTTACAATGGAGAGTTTGATCCTGGCTCAGGATGAACGCTAGCTACAGGCTTAACACATGCAAGTCGAGGGGAAACGGCATTGAGTGCTTGCACTCTTTGGACGTCGACCGGCGCACGGGTGAGTAACGCGTATCCAACCTTCCCATTACTGTGGGATAACCTGCCGAAAGGCAGACTAATACCGCATAGTCTTCGATGANGGCATCAGATTTGAAGTAAAGATTTATCGGTAATGGATGGGGATGCGTCTGATTAGCTTGTTGGCGGGGTAACGGCCCACCAAGGCGACGATCAGTAGGGGTTCTGAGAGGAAGGTCCCCCACATTGGAACTGAGACACGGTCCAAACTCCTACGGGAGGCAGCAGTGAGGAATATTGGTCAATGGACGGAAGTCTGAACCAGCCAAGTAGCGTGCAGGATGACGGCCCTATGGGTTGTAAACTGCTTTTGTATGGGGATAAAGTTAGGGACGTGTCCCTATTTGCAGGTACCATACGAATAAGGACCGGCTAATTCCGTGCCAGCAGCCGCGGTAATACGGAAGGTCCAGGCGTTATCCGGATTTATTGGGTTTAAAGGGAGCGTAGGCTGGAGATTAAGTGTGTTGTGAAATGTAGACGCTCAACGTCTGAATTGCAGCGCATACTGGTTTNCTTGAGTACGCACAACGTTGGCGGAATTCGTCGTGTAGCGGTGAAATGCTTAGATATGACGAAGAACTCCGATTGCGAAGGCAGCTGACGGGAGCGCAACTGACGCTTAAGCTCGAAGGTGCGGGTATCAAACAGGATTAGATACCCTGGTAGTCCGCACAGTAAACGATGGATGCCCGCTGTTGGTACCTGGTATCAGCGGCTAAGCGAAAGCATTAAGCATCCCACCTGGGGAGTACGCCGGCAACGGTGAAACTCAAAGGAATTGACGGGGGCCCGCACAAGCGGAGGAACATGTGGTTTAATTCGATGATACGCGAGGAACCTTACCCGGGCTTGAATTGCAGAGGAAGGATTTAGAGATAATGACGCCCTTCGGGGNCTCTGTGAAGGTGCTGCATGGTTGTCGTCAGCTCGTGCCGTGAGGTGTCGGCTTAAGTGCCATAACGAGCGCAACCCCTCTCTTCAGTTGCCATCAGGTNANGCTGGGCACTCTGGAGACACTGCCACCGTAAGGTGTGAGGAAGGTGGGGATGACGTCAAATCAGCACGGCCCTTACGTCCGGGGCTACACACGTGTTACAATGGCCGGTACAGAGGGANGGTGTAATGCAAATTGCATCAAATCTTGAAAGCCGGTCCCAGTTCGGACTGGGGTCTGCAACCCGACCCCACGAAGCTGGATTCGCTAGTAATCGCGCATCAGCCATGGCGCGGTGAATACGTTCCCGGGCCTTGTACACACCGCCCGTCAAGCCATGAAAGCCGGGGGTGCCTGAAGTCCGTGACCGCAAGGATCGGCCTAGGGCAAAACTGGTGATTGGGGCTAAGTCGTAACAAGGTAGCCGTACCGGAAGGTGCGGCTGGAACACCTCCTTTCTGGAGAGGATGCTTATTAGTTGATTTATTTGATAAGTATTTAAGTATACA